>JAZNYB010000273.1:0-33807 GCA_045594185.1 Faecousia sp.
GTCCCGAATATCATGTTGACACTCCAGAACTTCTCCTTCCAGCTTATAGGTTCGCTCAATGAGGTTGTTGTGTTTCTGAACCTTCTCCTCCAGCTTTTGGATGCGGTACTGGGTCAACCGGCTGGAGGCGATCACCCCCAAGGAGCTGCCCAAAACCGTACCCGCAAGGCTTAAAAGCGCAACCAAAACCGTATCACTCAAGCTTTCATCTCCTTTCCAGCAATTCCACCTGTGCAAATTTCCGGCGTATATTTTTCCGTTTCATCTCCACAAGTGCCGTTGCATTTTTGATTATTTGCGGATTTCACTCCACCACTGCTTCCCCGCCCCGGATCAGGGTGGTGCGTTCCTGTCCTTGCAGACAAAGGTCATAGGTGTACTTCCCCGCCGGAAACATCGCTGTCATTGCTTCGTCCATGGAAACGGTCAGAACCCCCTGTGCCACGGCATCGCCCTCAAAGCGCAGAGCGGTTACCGGGTCACGGTGCTTGTCGTAAAAGGTCAGCTCCAGAGTATCCGTTTCCCCCGGAATTACCTCCTCGCCGTCTGTGTCCTGCAAGTCCAGATGAAGATGCAGACGGAATGTGTCCCCCTCGTACCAAAAGATGACACCGTTTTCAATTCTGGGCGACATTTTCGCCCAAGGCAGTTTTGCCATATTTATCGCCTCCTTCCCCTGAAGCATAACCCATAAAGGGCAATTTTGCTAACCCGGGAAACCCAAGGCAGAATCCCTGCAGGATCATTCTGATCTTAGTTCTTTTACGAAGAATTACAGAAAGATCCAATGCAAATGACAAAGAGAAAGAGAATGACAACGAAAAAGATAATGACAAAGAGAATGACAACGAAAAAGATAATGACAAAGAGAATGAAAAGGAAATGAGAATGACAATGATGAATCGTACCACGAATCGTACCACGAATCGTACCACGAATCGTGGAAAGGGGGGTAAAACAAGGAAAAGAAGCTAAGGTTAGCGGTTTTTCCTTTTTTGTTATACGATGAAGATAGAAAAAGTCCCCCCACGGTTCAACCCATGGAGGGAATGTGATTCTTGAACGAATAGCGAAATCGCTGCGCTGATGAATAAAAATAATATTTCAATCCGTCCCCGCAAGGGGTACAGTTTAATCATTCATTATTCATTATATTGATCGTTGTCTTTCCCTGAAATACACCTTTGTCTGCTCTCCATTGCGGAAAATTTCCTCCCGCAGTGCTTGCAAGTCAGGGAATTTCCGCTCCGGGCGCAGGAATTTGTGCAGCTCCAGATAAATTTCCTCGCCGTACAGGTCACCGGAAAAGTCCAGAAGCCATGGCTCTACGGTAACATGGTGCCCTTCCACTGTGGGTCTGACGCCGATGTTTACCACCGCCAGCCAGCTTCCGTCCTTCGTCACGGCTTTTGCTGCATAAACACCGTAAGGAGGCAAAAGGTCATTCTCACAGGCAAGGTTTGCCGTGGGCGTGCCCAAGGTTCTGCCCAAGCCCCGCCCGGAAATTACCCTCCCGGTGAGGGAATAGGGATAGCCCAAAAGCTCCGCCGCTTCTTCCATTTTCCCCGCCCCGATCAATTCCCGGATGCGGGTAGAGGACACCACCTTTCCCCCGAGACAAAAGGGAGGAATCACATGGCAGTCCAACCCCAGTTCGTTGCAGGCTTCTTTTAGCAAAATGGCATTGCCCTTACCGCCCTTGCCGAAACGGTAATCCTCTCCACAGACCAGAGACACTGCCCCCATAGTGTCTATGAGGACATTTTTCAGAAAGTCCTCCCATGGCATATTCCCCATGGCTTCATCAAAGGGCAACTCCACCAGACAGTCTATGCCGTATTTTTCTTCCATGATCCTTTGCCGCTGCCGGAAGGTGGACAGCAGGGGAATTTCCGTGCCTGTGAGCAACGCCGAGGGATGTCGGTCAAAGGTCACCGCCACAGCCCGGACACCCAGACGGCTGGCTTCCCCGCGGCAGACCTCCAGCAAAGCCCCATGACCCCGGTGAACACCGTCAAAAAAGCCAAGCGCGATCACACAAGCCTGTTTCACTGTCCGTTCACCTCGAAAAAGCTCTTTATAGTTGACATAACTCCATTTTCCACCTTGCCCAGAGCCAGAAACTCCCCCTGCTGATACAGACGGTAAGTCCCCTCCGGCAAGGGTGTGGAAAATCTTCCCCCATTGCGGCAAGCCTTCCCCTGATTGGGTGTCAGCTCCACAGGAGGGTGCTGCGTAAACATGGAGTCCATGGGAAGAAGGAGCTTTTCCACATCCTCTCCCCGGTCTTTTCTGTCCAAAAGGTTTCGCAGAGGTATGGCATCCTTCAGGGTATACGCCCCGGCAGCACTTCTCCGCAAGGCAGCCATGCACCCCCCGCAGCCCAAAGCAAGTCCAATATCCTTGCACAAAGTCCGGATATAAGTCCCCTTGGAGCAAATCACCCGAAGCGCATAGTCATTTTCGTGATGCTCCAGCAACTCCAAAGCAAAAATCTCAATTTCTCTGGGTTGCCGCTCTACAGTCTCCCCTTTTCGGGCTAATTCATAGAGCTTTTTGCCCCCGATCTTCACAGCGGAGTACATGGGGGGGATCTGGGTCTGCTTTCCCCGGAAACCTTCCAAGGCTTTCAGTACATCCTCCTTGGTTACTGTCACAGGGCGTGTTTCCAGCACTTCCCCGGAGGTGTCCTCCGTATCCGTCAGAAGCCCCAAACGCAGGGTGGCAATGTATTCCTTTTGGGCGTGTTCAAAAAACTCCACCCCTCGTGTGGCTCTGCCCACAAAAACAGGCAGGACCCCGGTAGCCATAGGGTCTAAAGTTCCGCCATGACCGATGCGCTTGGTGTTAAAAACACGGCGCAGGCGGGCAGTAACATCCTGGCTCGTCCACCCCTGAGGCTTGTCTATGATGATGATTCCGGTTGCCATGGCACGAGCCTCCTTTGTGTTTCTCGTAGGAGATCAATACGAAATTTGTTTTATGGGACAGTCCGCACCCTTTCATGTCTATAGGGCAGCATTGCAAATCGGGATTTTACCCCAATACTGCTGATGCAAAGCTAATTACAGAAAACAAGTTGCACAAGCAATGAAATACCACGCTTATGTACAAATTCTTTTTCTGATAGGAAACATATGCCACCGGTACAAACGCCAGAATGCGAAATATGTTATTGAATGGGAACCAAAAATGATAGAGTGAAAACAGGATCCCTATCAGAATCGGTGTAAAGGCGTTTTGTTTTTTGTAATGGGAGGTAAGGTATCCTCTAAAAAACAATTCTTCCGTTATGGGCCCAATCAGGACATTAAAAACGCCATAGTATACACAAGTAGCAATAAGGGCTGGTTTTGAAAAGTATTGCAGATATTCATAATTTGTCCAATCAAAACCTGCTGGCAAACGATCAAGCACTTTTCCTCTTATACCCATGAAAATTTGGTTTTCCACCGGTGCGACAAAAGCCGACAGCAAGCCCGCTATTCCAAAGAACGCAAACGCAATGATCAACACTTTCCAAATGGAAGTCTTTTCCTGACCTGCAAATGCGCTTTTAAGGGAATATGTCCCATATTCATTTTTGCTTGCTGTTAAAATAATACCCAACTCCATGGGAATCAAGATTAGTGTTGCCAATATACAGAATAACAAGATGTGGGGTATTTTGCTAAAATGCCCCAACAAGAGATAAGCTGTGCTAAAAACGGCTGTGGGAATAAAAATTCTCAGCAAGAGTCCTTTTGTCCCGATTTTACTCATCGTAAATATTCCTCACAAAATTCATAATCCAGTTGTGGGTATTATGTGGCAAAATTTTGGTTTGTTGGGGAGATTTTACCCTCTCAGTCGGCTACGCCGACAGCTCTCCCAAAGGGAGAGCCAAGGCATTGTTCCAGTCTTGTGGCGACCCACTTGTCTCTCCCCTTGGGAGAGGTGCCCAGTGCGCACACTGGGCGGAGAGGGTAAACACCCAGTTAAATCGGAATTTGCCGCTATTTTCTTAAATCAGCCCCAATTTTTTCAGGGCATCCAGCACCATTTCTCCTGCTTTTTCCTGATTTTCCCGGATGGTTGCCCCTGCCGCCGCTCTATGACCGCCTCCGCCAAAGCAGGCGCAAAGAGCCGCCGCGTCATACTCAGGGGCGCACCGCACAGAGAGCTTGGTGCTGCCGTCTTTTATGGTGCGGAAGGTGACAGCCAAATGCACCCCCGCCACACTGCGCCCAAAGCTGGACACATCCTCCAGATCGTCCTCCCCCAAGCCCAGCTCCTGCTCCAATTCCCAAGGGATGAACACAAGGGCGATCTTACCGTCAGCATAAAGGCGCAAATGCTCCGTCATATAGGCGTTAAGGCGGTGTCTGCCCAGAGAAATTGTTCCATAGACCTCTTTGTTGATTCGGTAGAAGTCCGCACCGGCTTCTAAGCAGGCAGCAGCGGTGCGCAGCGTATGCCCGGTGGTGTTGGAATAGCGGAAGCAGCCGGTATCTGTACACACCGCCACATAAAGGGCGTTGGCAATGTCTCTGTCCAGCTCCACCCCAAGGGCAGTCAAAAGCTCATAAATGATCTCTCCGCAGGCGGCGGAAGCTGGGTCGTTGTATCCTTGCCCCGCAAAGCCCCGGTTGGTGCCGTGGTGGTCAATGAGCAGATCAATGGGTCTTTCCTTCCAGTTTTGGGGGAGCATTTCCGTTCCTGCCACATCCACCGTAACCACCGTGGCATCTTCCGCAACGGTTTCCACGGTCAGCCCAGCCAAATATGGGGCATACCGGGGGGTGATCTGCGGATTTTCCAAAACAGAAGCATTTTTCCCCAGCTTTCGCAGCCCCCGGCACAGAGAAGCGGCGCAGCCCACGGTGTCCCCATCCGGGCGGCGGTGGGTCACAAGAACGAAATGATCATTCCCCCGCAGCCACAGGGCAGCCTGCTCAATGGTCAGCTTCTTCATTTTCTTCGTCCTTTTGAATGTTCAGAGAGCCTAAAAGGTTCAGCATATACTGTCCTCTGGTGATGGAGTCATCCTCCTGCCATTGAAGCTCAGGGGTATAACGCAGGTTCAGTGCCGCCCCCAGCTCCCGGCGAAGATACCCTCCCGCGGATCTCAGCCCCTTGATCGCCTCCGCTGCCTTTTCCTTCTCCAAAAAGCTCACATAGATCTTGGAGTAGCGCAGATCGGGGGTGGTTTCCACTCTGGTAATGGAGATCATAGTGCCGGACACTCTGGGATCTTTCAGATTCCGCAGCAGGTCGGACAATTCCTTCTGGATCTCCTCGTTGATCCGTCCAATTCGATTGGATGCCATTTGGCTTCCTCCTTTGCATACTTATTCACTATTCACTACAAAGCCAGCCGCCCCGAATGACCGGCGCGGCTGGGGTAAGGGAATTACTGCTTGATTTCTTCCATGGCGAAGCATTCGAAGATGTCGCCTTCCTTGATGTCGTTGTACTTATCGATGGACATACCGCACTCATAGCCGGCAGTGACTTCCTTGGCGGCATCCTTAAACCGCTGCAAAGAGCCCACAACGCCCTGATGGAGAACCACATTGTCACGCAGCACACGAACCTGAGCATCTCTTGTGACCTTGCCGTCCTTGACGAAGCAGCCGGCAATGG
The DNA here is from genome assembly GCA_045594185.1 of Faecousia sp. Taxonomy (GTDB): domain Bacteria; phylum Bacillota; class Clostridia; order Oscillospirales; family Oscillospiraceae; genus Faecousia. The sequence continues at coordinate 5,626 of JAZNYB010000273.1, forward strand.
TACCGATGGCGGACACCTTGTAGGTCTGGCGAACCTCGGCATGACCAATGACCACTTCCCGATACTTGGGAGCAAGCATACCCTTCAGGGCCGCTTCAATTTCGTTAATGGCATCGTAAATAACACGGTAGAAGCGCATATCCACCTTGGAACGGGCGGCACTTGCCTGCGCGCCGTCGTCGGCACGGACATTGAAGCCGATCACAATGGCGTTGGCGGTGGAAGCCAGAAGAATGTCGGACTCGTTGATGGCACCGACACCGGCATGGATGACCTTGACCCGGACTTCCTCGTTTGCCAGCTTCATGAGGCTTGCCTTAACCGCTTCGGCGGAGCCCTGCACATCAGCCTTGACGATCAGGTTCAGCTCCTTCATTTCCCCTTCCTTCATCTTGGCAAAGAGGTTATCCAGCGTGACCTTTGCGGTAGCCTTGGCAGCGGCATCCTTCTCAGCCTGACGGCGCTGCTCCACCAGCTCACGGGCCATGCGCTCATCGGAAACGGCGTTGAACTCGTCACCGGGGGCGGGAACATCCGCAAGACCCGTAATTTCAACAGGCACGGAAGGCCCTGCGGTCTTGACGGTGCGACCCTTGTCGTCGGTCATCACACGGACACGACCCACAGCAGTGCCGGCAATGATCACATCGCCCTGATGGAGCGTACCATTTTGCACCAGAAGGGTAGCAATGGGGCCTCTGTTTCTGTCCAAACGGGCTTCGATCACCGTACCCTTGGCGGCACGGTTGGGGTTTGCCTTCAGCTCCTGCACCTCGGCGGTGAGGATGACCATTTCCAGAAGCTCGTCAATGCCCATGCGCTGCTTGGCGGAAATGGGGCAAATGATGGTATCGCCGCCCCATTCTTCCGCAACCAGCTCATACTCCGTAAGCTGCTGCTTGATGCGGTCGGGGTTTGCGCCGGGCTTATCCATCTTGTTGATGGCTACGATAATGGGAATATTGGCTGCCTTGGCGTGGTTGATGGCTTCCACGGTCTGGGGCATGATGCCGTCGTCAGCGGCGACCACCAGAATGGCAATGTCGGTACACATAGCACCTCTTGCGCGCATGGAGGTAAAGGCGGCGTGACCGGGGGTATCCAGGAAGGTAATGGGGTTTCCATTGATCTGGACGGTATACGCGCCGATGTGCTGGGTAATGCCGCCGGCTTCCCCGGAGGCAACATTGGCGTGACGGATGGCATCCAGCAGGCTGGTCTTGCCGTGGTCAACATGACCCATGACAACCACAACAGGACTGCGGGATTGCAGCTCCTCGGCGGTATCCACATGGTCGTCAATGATCCGCTCCTCAATGGTGACGGTGACTTCCTTCTCCACCTTGCAGCCCATTTCCGTGGCAACAAACTCGGCGGTATCAAAGTCAATGACCTGATTGATGGTAGCCATGATGCCGTTTTTCATCAGGGTCTTAATGACCTCAACGGCAGTCTTTTTCATCATGCTTGCCAGCTCAGAAACCGTGATCTCCTCGGGGATCTTCACGGTGAGGGGAGTCTTTTTAATGACCTCAAGCTGCAAACGGCGCATCTTTTCCTGTTCCTCGTTGCGAGCCTTGTTGCCCTTGAACTTGTCGCCCTTCTGCTTTTTCTGCTTGCCGCCGCCGATTCTCTGCTTGCCGCCGGTGAGATTCTGCGCCCGCTCGGATACCAAGGTATCTACCCGGTCATCAAACCGCTCCACATTGACCCGCACAGCGGAGGTATCCACCACCCGGCGTTCTCTTTTCCGTTCCGGCTCTTTGGGAGCTTCCTGCTTCTGGGGAGCTTTGGGGGTTTCCTGCTTTTGGGGAGCTTTTCCTGCGGGTTTTCCGCTTTCCGGCTTCGCTTCTGCCTTCTGCTCCTGCGCTTTGGGCTCTGCCTTGGGTTCTTCCTTGGGCTGTGCCGTGGCAAAAACTCTTTCCAGAGAATCGATCTGATTCTTCTGTGTCACATATTCAAAAAAGATGTTGAGCTGCTCGTCGGTCAAAACCTGAGAGCTGCTCTTGGGGCGGTCAAAAAACTTCCCCAGGATCTCCGTGACCTCTTTTGCGGTCATGCCCAGGTCCGCGGCAACCTCCCGAACGCGATATTTCACAAAACTCATTCTTCCGCACCTCCATGTGTCTTTCTGCCGGGCTTCCGTCCGGCGACTTTGTTTCCGGTGGCATATCTTTGTCCGGCTGGCTTGCTCTTGTTTCCTTTATAGGGCTTTCTGTCAGCCGGTTTATATTCCTTTGTTCCCTTGCCGGTCTTTCCCGGAGTCTTTTCTCCCTGAAAACGGCTCTTTTGTCCCTGACCCTCATTTTTGTGGAAGGGTCTTCTTTCCTGTTTTTTGGAATCTTCTGCCCGGGGTGTCTGTCTTTTAGGGGAAGTCTCCCGCTTTTCGGGGGATTCCTGCCGGGGCGTTTCTTTTTTGCTCTTTTTGCCCTTGCGAAGGTTCTTCTCGTGGGCTTTTTCCTCCAACTGATGGCGGCGGAAGCGGTCTGCCTTGACGGTCAGGACTTCCACTGCTCCGGCGTACCGGGCATCATCCTCCAGAGCTTTCAGGAAGGACAGAGCCATCGCCGGATCGGTCATAGCAGCCAGAGCGACAACGGTGCGCCCAAGGGCAGCTCCCATTTCCTCTTTGGTAAAGGGGAGGACGACCATCTGCTGGTCTGTGCCTGCCACGAAATTCTTCGCTCTGCGGCAGGTATTGTCCGGAGCATCGGAGGCAACCAGGATCAGTCTGGCGTGACCGGCTCTGGCGGCGGCTCCCACAGGCTCCTCGCCCACCTCAATACGACCGGCTTTCCGGGCTAGGGAGAGATAGTTAATGGCATTGGGCTTCATCGTTTCCCTCCATTTCCTTCCGCAGCTGCTCCAGCACCGTCTCCGGCACTGTCACTTCCAAATTCCGATCCAGAGACTTGGAGCGGATCGCCTTTTTCAGGCACGCCTCACTGGGGCAGACATAAGCACCCCGCCCCGGGGCTTTTCCGTAAAAATCCAGACTTACAGCTCCCTCCGGGGAGCGAACCACCCGGATCAGCTCCTTTTTTGGTTTCCGTTCCCGGCAGCCCATGCACTGGCGCATGGGAATTTTCTTCTGCATTGTGTCTGCCCTCCTTTCAGGGGTGTAATGGGTCGGGCTTATTCCTCAGCTTCCCCGGCTTCCTCCTGCTTCTGGGCTTCTTCCTCCGCAGCCTTGGAAGCGGGCTTGATGTCGATCTTATAGCTGGTCAGGCGAGCGGCAAGGCGGGCGTTCTGACCTTCCTTACCAATGGCAAGACTGAGCTGATCATCGGGAACTACCACACGGCAGGCTTTCTGCCCGGGGATCTGCTCCACGGAGATCACATCCGCGGGAGCCAGAGCCGCCGCCACATACTGGCAGGGGTCTTCAGACCAGGTGACGATGTCGATCGTCTCGCCGTGAAGCTCATTTACCACGGCGGCAACACGACCACCTCTGGGGCCAACGCAGGAGCCCACAGGGTCGATGCCCTCCTGCATGGCACGAACGGCGATCTTACTGCGGCTGCCGGGCTCACGGGCAATGTTCCGCAGCTCCACCAGACCGTCAGCGATCTCAGGCACTTCCAGCTCAAACAGGCGGCGAACCAGATTGGGATGGGTTCTGGATACGGCAACCAGAGGCCCACGGTTGGAGCGGTGGACATCGATCACATAAACACGGATGATCTCGCCCTCTCTGTATACCTCACCGGGGATCTGCTCTCCGGCTCTCAAAACGGCATCACTGCGCTCGCTGCCCGCGCCCACCTGAATGAAAATATCCTTGGAGAGAGGATCAACACGGGAGACAGTGCCGGTGAGCATTTCCTGATTCTTGGAGGAGTAGCTGTCATACATGACTCCCCGCTCGGCTTCCCGGATGCCCTGAATAATGACCTGCTTAGCGGTCTGGGCAGCGATACGACCGAAGGTTTCCACCTTTACAGGGATGCTCACCACATCGCCCACCTTGGCGTTGGGGTCAACATTCCGGGCAGCATCCAAAAGCATTTCGGCGTTGGGGTTTTCGATCTCCTCCACCACCGTCCACTGCTGCACCATGGACATTCTGGTTTCCGTCAGCTCCACCACAACATTTTCGGAAACAGGGAGCTTGTGATCCTCCCGATCCTTGCGGTAGGCATTGACCAAAGCCTGCTTGATCCTTTCCACCATGTACTCCACGGGAATGTGGCGTTCTTCATCCAGTGCCTTCAAAGCGGAGAAGATCACATCGGGCTGGCAAAGCTGAGGCTCGGGGTTGACTTTCTTTCTGGTACTTCTTGCCATGACACACAGTCCTCCTGTCAAAATTCCACACGAAGCCGCACCAGAGCGACCTCGGTCTTTTCAAAAGTATAATTTCCGGCAGGGGTGGAGATGCTCACACGCCCGCCCTCATAGTTTTCCAACACACCGGGAAATTCTTTCATCCCATTTTTGGGCTGATACAGCTTCACCAGCACGGCACTTCCCATAAACCGGGCAAAGTCCTCCGGCCGCTTCAGCACCCGCTCCAATCCGGCGGAGCAGACCTCAAAATGATAGCTGTCGGGGATGGGGTCTTTTTCATCCAGAATGGGGTCTAAGGCACGGGAGACAGCCTCGCAATGAGAAATGTCCACACCGCCTTCTCTGTCGATATACACCCGGAGGAACCAGTCAGCACCCTCCCGGACATATTCCACATCCCAAAGCTCCAGCCCCAGCCCTTCCACCACAGGGCGGGCAAAGGCTTCAACCTGTTCCGTGATCTTCATAGCAACACGCCTTTCTCAGCAAGAAAGAGAGGGGCTAACCCCTCTCTCCCTCAAAAAATCTACTGCTTACGGTGTCCATTATAGCACCCCAAGCTCTATATTGCAAGAGGATTTTTGAAGTTTTTTCTGAAAAAGCTCCTGTTTTTTCGGAAAATGTCAGGGTTCTCCCTGCAACAAATGCCACCATGAACCAAAAGCACATGGCGGCACCGTTATTTAAGTTTTCGGCAAGAGCTTCTGTCTTACTCCGCAAGGATGGTGATACGCCCCTGGGGATCGCTATACTCTGTGCCCACAACGCCCTCCAGCACCACCGTGATGTACTCCATGAGAGCCTCGTCCATGGGGATGCCGGTGTCAAACCGCTCTGTGGCACTGGCAAAAGCATAGTAGGTATCCCCGCCGGCGGCAAGGAAGTTGTTGGTCACCACGGCGTAGATTGCGTTTACATCAAAGCTCTGACCGTTCACTTCCTCAATGGAAACACGGTTAATGGAGGCAGGGCCATAGTAGGTAGAGCCGGGATAGGATGCTACCTTGGGGTCATATTCCTTGGTGGTATCCACGGTGAATTTCAGTCCCGCCACCTGAGGAAATGCCCCGGTAGTCTCAGGGGTGCAGAAGGTGGAGGCCTCCAGTGCTTCCAGCAGCTCCGCTCCTGTAACATAGACCAGGCAAACCGTGTTGCCGAAGGGAAGAACGGTATTGACATCATTTTTGGTGATGTCTCCCGCCCCGATGGAGGCACGGATGCCGCCGCCGTTGGTAATGGCGATCACATTTTCGGCTCTGACCTTAACGCTTCCCTCATTCTTCAAAACCGTCCAAAGCAGAGCGTCCGTGATCAGGTCGCCCAGATTGGTTTCCTGAGCGCGAACAGACTCCCGCACGCCATTAAGCTCCACCTCGCTTCTGGCAAACACCTTGCCGTATTCCTCCAGAACCCGGTCAATGATTTCCTTGGCGGCAGCGGCGACCTTCTCCTCACCTTCACGCCACAGGGAGTTTCCCTCCTCGTCGGTATACTTCAGGGCTTCCAGACCATTGTCCTCGATCTCCCCGGTGCGGCTGTTCAGAAGGATGTAGCCCACATATTCCAGAGCCGTGCCGGTGGACTGGATGGGTTCACCCTTTTCCCCCTCCGTCATAACCGTGTGGGAATGACCGTCAATGATGAAGTCCAGACCCGTGGTATTGGCATACAGATCCGGGGAGCGGTTGGGCTGAGACGCGGCATCCACACCCAAATGCGCCAAAGCAATGACCACATCGGCGGTGCTTTTCAGGGTATCCACTTCCTCCTGCACCGCTTCGTACATATCCTCCCCTGCCAGGAAATTCAGTCCCTTAATCAGAGCGGGGTTTGCCTTGGTTTGAGATTCCGGGGTATTGACACCAACGAAGCCCACCTCCAGACCAAAGGCAGAGGTGATCACAGTGCCGGGGGCATAGATCGGCTCACCTGCGGCATCCAGAACATTGGCGCAGATCACTTCAAAGCCTGCTTTTTCCAGATTGCCCTTCAAGACCTCATAGCCGTAGTCAAATTCATGGTTGCCCAAAGTGGCGATATCGTAACCGGCAGCGTTCATCATAGTCACGGCATCGGCACCCTTGGTGGTGCTGACATAAGTCGTTCCCTGACTGAAATCCCCGGCATCCACCAGAATCACATCGGCACCCAGCAGCTCAAGCTGTTTTTTCAGGGAAGCGACGGCGGCATAGCCCTCAATGGCACCGTGGACATCGTTGGTATGCAGAACAATGGTTTTTCCGTAATAGGGAGAGGACACGGACATCAGCATACGGTACAGCATCTCTGCCAACTCCGCCCGCATACAAGTTCCCTTGGGGGCAAGCTGATCCTGGGCGCGACCTCTCACAATGTAGTTATGAACCGCCCACTGCATAGCTTCCTCTGCCCAGTCGGACACTTTGGGTGCATCGGCATAGCCGCTCAGGTCTTCCCGCCCCTCATTATCTTTTTCCGAAAATTGAACAAACCGGAAGAAGATGCTTGCCAGCTCCTCCCGGGTGGCGGTATTCATGGGTCTGAAAGTACCGTTGCCATAGCCCATCACGATCCCATTGGCAGCAGCCCATTCCACGGCTTCGGAATACCACTTTCCCGCAGGCACATCGGAGAAGGTATTTTCGTCGGTTACCTCCTCCTGTCCCGCCACACGGTAAAGCACCGTTACGATCATGGCTCTGGTAACGGTGGCTTTGGGGGCAAAGTGGGTTTCGCTTACGCCCTGCATAAAGCCCGCTGCGGTCAGGGTCATCACCGCGTTATAAAACCAATCGTCTTCTTCCACATCCACATAGGTTTTGGTGGCGCTTTCCCCAAAGGCCGTGGGAGCCATGGTCAAAACCATCGCCAGAGCCAGCACCAGCGCGAGAAGCTTTCTCGTCCGTTTCATTTGGTCAACCTCCTGAAGCATTGCTTCCCCCGGACAACCACCGGGGAGCAAATTTTTCAGGCTATGGCTTGGGGAAGTCAATTCCGATTTATCGTTCTCAATGCGCCCACAGGGGCAATTCATGGCGATAAGCCCAATTCATGCACCCGAAGGGTGGCGACAAACCAAAATTTACAATTCCTTTCGGCTCATAGCCTGAATTTTATTTTACCAGTTGACCGCAAAAAAGGCAATGCCTACTTTTCCTGAAAACCCTCCGAACAGGAAAACACAGCATTTTCCGGGAACGATTCCGCCAAAAGCTTCAATCCGGCGCAAACGAAATCCGCCTCCGGGCAGGGCTCGGAGAATCGAAACGCCCCGAAGCCCTCCCCCATTTCTGCCGCTCCCTCCGGAAGCACCGCCCGCAGTGTTTCCGTGAGAATGGATACGGCGGCGCAAACCAGATCCTGCCCTTTTGGAGCAGTTCCGGCGTGCCCCCTTATCACCAATCGCCCCGGCGACCTGACCGCCCGGATCATACGCCCCCCTGCGCAACGGCTCTTGCCTTTTCCACAAAGGGATGCTCCCCGGAAGCCGCAGTCACAGCCGCCCGGTGCATTTGGGCAAGCCGCATTGCTTCATAGCTCCGTTTCCCCTCCGCGACCCGGCGGATCACTTCCGTTTTCCCCTTAAAGTCCATCATACCCAGCATCATCAATGCCTGATCCGCCCGCTGGGGGTCAAACACGCCCATCTGGTAAAGCTGCACCGCAAGGTCGTTATAGGTCTGCTTTTTGTACTGGCTCTCTGTCTGTACCTCCACCTCAATGTCAAAAACCGGCTGCCGCAGACCGCCGTCCCGCTCCATGGCACGAAGCCCATCGTTGGCATAGGAGATATACCGGGCAGCACCGTACTGTCCCAGGATCCGGAATCTCCGGGGCAGGGCATAAAACTGCCGGATCAGCTCAACGCAAAGCTCCGTCACTCTCCGGAAGGCACGGTAAGACGAGGCGATCATGTCCCGGCTCAGTCCGTTTCCTGCCTCCTGCAAGGCGGCAATGGCAGAAGCGGCGGTGACTGCGGAGGAAGTGCCGCCGTTATTTACATCCCGGTTGCCGCTGACCTCCTTCATCTCGTTGATCTTCATCTGCATATAGGTCAGGCAAGCCTGGGGCATGGGGTGGGTGGTGATCTGCTTCACGCTGTCGTCATCAATGCGCCCGGCAACATGAACGAACTTTTTGGTCATGTCCGCGTATTCCGCTTCGTTGACCCCACCATCCAGGCGCACAAACCACCGGGGGGTTGCGGAGGCTACGGCATTCTGCAAAATGCAGTTGTTGAGAATGTCAATGGATTTCTGGGGATCTTTGCACAGGTCTACATAGCCATAGCCGCAGCCGGGATAGCCCTCCTCAGGAAACAGAGGGTCGAAAATGAAGGGATACTTGCCGTGGTCATACAATCCCCTTTGGGCATAGTCCGGCTCATTTTCCGTGGCAAACAGCACCGTGTCCCCCACAAACTTACAGAAATGAAGCACGCCGCCCTTTTTGTAGTACACATCCACCACTGCCGCCTTGTCAGCCGTGGAGATCGCCTCATCGTAGTGGTACTGCCGCACCAGTCCGGTATCCTGTCCCCATGTGTTTTTAAGCTGGGGATACGCCTCCTCCAGCTCCTGCCTGTCCATGAGCAGAACATGGAACAGGTATTTGGACTTTTGAATATCCTTGATGCCCGGCTCCCAGAACAGATTGAGAATGTCCACCTTCTCCACGGAAATGTCTCCCAGACCGTTCAGCTTGCTCTCATCCCAGAACACGCCGTATACCCCCGTGCCGGATTTCAGCTTATACCACCACACATCCGACCACACCTGTCCGAAGTCGTTATGCTCCAGAATCACCGGCAAAATGGAGGACAGTGCCTCCGCTTCTCCCCGGTCGCTTTCCTCTCTGGCAAGGCAGACAGGCTCCGGGTAGGCGTCCACCGCATCGGAATGTTTGGACAAAATGGCATTGACCAGCCAGCCGGAAGCAGGCTCAGGCTCACCGGGATTCTGGGGTCGGATGGAACGCCAATGGCGCAGCTTCCAGTATTCCTCCGCCTGAATGATGCGGCTGTCCAGAGCGTTCTTTCCCGCCCGGTAGGTTTCCAAAGCCTTGCGGAATTTCTCCAGCTCCGGCTTTCCAATGGGGGAAGCGGTTGTTTCGTGATGATTCATACTAAATACCTCCTGATGATATAGTAGAGTGAAAATTTTCGTTTGTCAGCACCCTGTGGCGCATTGGGAACGATAAATCGGAATTGCCCTTTCTATCATAAAAACGCCACCCGGTCGAAGCGGTCTTTATCCGTCATCTGATTTAAGGGGTCACTCCAAACAGGCTCCGCTGTCACAGACATTACCGGCTTAATGGGTCTTGTCATGCACATATACCGCACCTCGTCGGCTACATGATCTTCTCCCTCCGTGTCCAGATCTTCCGGGCGGCGATCGTCATACATGAGAAGGGGCATGGTGCGAATAAAGGCTTTGCACCCCTCAAAGACATACATCATGGCGTATCCATTCTCGTCAAAGGCAAGTCGGTAATGCACCTGCATCCAGCCGGGGATACGGTCATTGACGCCGGGGGAAAAGTACAGTCCGTACTTCACCGCCGTATCCGCCACGCTCTCTCCCTTGCTGCCATCCCAAATGGAGGGGTCAGCCACCCCCAGAATCTCTCTGCCCCTCAGCCACGGATGCTCCCTTTCAATGCGTTTTGCCTCCTGCATCTGCCGGTCTACCGTCCACTTCACGCCCTCATTGGGGTTTTTGGTGCAGCCGTACAGCTCCAAGATCCGGTAGATCACGCCCTCATAATCCACTGCCCACCAGCCGAAGGAGAAGGGCTTTCCGTAGCCCCAGTCGTAGCTGCGGTAGATCGTCCAGCTTTTGGGAATGTCGAAGGGCTTGATCACATGACACCAACGCCGCTCCCGGCGTAACTGCTCCGGGTCTCCCAGGTCAGCCGGAGGATCTGGACGGAAGTCCTCAAAGAACTGCCCCTCGTATACATCCCACCTGCCATGAAGCCAGGCATCTTTGATCTTGCCGGGGAGCTTTTCAAGGCTTCTGATGTACTCCGGCTGAGCCTTCATCAAGGCAGTGTTGTCCGTGACCAGAGCCTGAATGAAGCTGTAATCCTCCGGGTGTTCTCCGTTTTCAAAACGACGATCAATGAAAAGCCGCTTGAAATAGCCGTGACTTGGGCCTCCGGGGTTCAGGGTGTAATAAGTCCTCTTGGGAAAGCTGTTTGCTCCACGGACACAGGCATCAATGGAGGTCAGCCAATTTTCCTGAAACTGCCCCGCTTCGTCAGCAAACCAAATGTCATACTCCGCGCCCTGATATTGCCCCAGATCTCCCTCATTGGCGCAGTAGCCAAACCAGATGGAAGATCCGTTGGGGAACAGAAAGCATTTGTCCGTCTTGTTGTACCTTGCCGCCCCATGGAGCATGGCTTGTAAGGGGTTAATGTGGTTGTTGAGAAGCTCCCGATAGGTTTTTCTGGTAATGAGACACTTAATGCCGGGGAATTTGGCGCACAGCAGCACCGCCTTCCACCGGACGAACCAGCTTTTCCCGCCCCCTCTCGCGCCACCGTAGGCTACATAGCGATGGCGATCCCGAAAGGCAAGAAGCTGCTTCTCGTTGGGCTGCTCCATGGGGATGGGGCTCAGATTATTCCGCAAGCTCCTCCACCTCCTGAGAAAGCTGGATGCCGTAGCCTGTAACAGTCTGCTCCGATTGCTCCCGGAGAAGCTCCATTTTCTCCTCTGCCAGCTTTTGGGCGTGCTTTTGGGCCTGGGTGGGAAGCTCCTTGATATCCCGGATCACATCGGTCAGCTCCCGCAGCACCTTGGAAACCACCTGCACAGCGGAAATGTCCACCTTGTCCAGCCAAATCGTCTCCGGCACACTGTCCTCCACGGTTTCGCCGTTTTCGTCCTTGCTTTTGGTGCGGACGGTACGCAAATGCAAATGAAACTGATCCGAATCCCGCACCATTTCCTCCAACACCTGACACAGCATCACCGCCGTATCCATAAGTGTCTGCAGATCTCCTTCCCCGGAGGGCTTTTTCTGCTCACGCCTGTAGGCAAGCCTTTTTTTGTGCCAGCCAGCCTGCCTTCCCAGATTTCGCAGCGCAGTCCCTTCCAGCCCATGCTCCTTCGCCAAAGCTTCATAGGACATATCTCCGGTAACATAGGCTTTTTCCAATTTCTGTGACTCCATGCCGTCACCTCCTTCCCCTCCAGCATAACAAAAGAGCCTTTCCCGCTTCTAACCTGAAAGCAAGAAAAGCCCCTTTTCATATGAGAGAAAATGTGTTATAATGGTAAAAAACCCCGTGGAATGTAAATGAGAAATTTCGGTCTGATCCACTATTGTGTGTCCATTTTCCGGGGTACAGTTTATACCGCGATTATTCACTATTCGTTATTCTGTCCATTACAAAGGAGTCCTCTTATGAAACGCGTGATCCTTCTTTTGCTCACCCTCTGTATGCTTCTGTCCGGCTGTGGCATGGAGCTGTCCATTCCCGAAAGCCCTACAAGCCCTGTAAGCACCCAAACCGATCCAACCCTCCCCCCTTCCGTCACGGAAGGCGTACCCACGCTTTTGCAGGTGCATTTCATTGATGTGGGACAGGCGGACTGCGCCCTTTTATATACCGACGGTCACGCCATGCTCATTGACGGCGGCAATGTGGACGATTCCTCTCTGGTGGTGTCCTATTTGCTGGACTTGGGTATCGAGGAGCTGGACTGTGTCATCGCAACCCACGCCCACGAGGATCACGCCGGAGCATTGGGTGGAATTTTGGCAGTCTTCCCGGTGGAGACGGTTTATGTGACCACCACGACTTACGCCTCCAAATGCTACGATGACTTTATGCGCTATGTAGACCAGCAGGGGCTTACCCCCATCATCCCCAAGCCGGGAGATGTGTACCACTTGGGCGATTGCGAGATCACCTTCCTTGGCCCTCAGAAATCCTATTCCGATACCAACGACACTTCTCTTGTGTGCCGGGCGGACTTCGGGGAGCGTTCCTTCCTCTTTACCGGGGACATGGAGCTGAACGCGGAATCCGACCTGCTGGCTGCGGGGGTAAACTTGAAAGCGGATGTTCTCAAGGTAGGACACCACGGCAGCTCCACCTCCACCGGCTATGCCTTCCTCCGGGCAGTCGCACCCATGTGGGGCGTGATCTCCTGCGGAAAGGACAATGACTACGGTCACCCCCACCGGGAGATCGTATCCCGGTTACAGGACGCGGAAGTCGCGTATTTCCGCACCGACCTTGCCGGTACAATCCTCGCCGAGACGGACGGCGAAAGTCTGGTTTTCTCCACGGGAAACAATGTTGCCCCGGAGGGCGGGGATAACGGCATAGAGGAAGAAGATGTCTTCATCGGCAATAAAAACTCCAAAAAATTCCACCTCCCCTCCTGTAACAGTCTGCCCAGCGAAAGCAATCAGGTGATCTTTGACAGCTACGAGGACGCCATCGCCGCCGGGTATACCCCCTGCGGAGGATGTTTGGGGTAAATTCCCGGCAAATTATTCATCATTCATTATTCACTATTCACTAACTTCAGGAGACACCTATGAAAAAGCTCTTTTTAGTTATGAACCCCTACGCCGGCACCCGAAAGGGAAACCGAGCCCTTGCGGAGGTCATCACCCTGTTCAACCGCCATGGCTTTGAGGTCATCGTTCACATGACCACAGGGCCGGGAGACGGCGCAAAAGAGGTAGAACGCCGGGGCACAGAAATGGATCTCATCGTTGCCATGGGCGGCGACGGCACGCTCAACGAGGTCATTACCGGTTTGCTCCGCTGTAACGCCAATGTCCCTCTGGGCTATATCCCCTGCGGAAGCACCAACGACTTTGCCAGCTCTCTGCGCATCCCTACAGATATTCCTGCCGCCGCAAAAGCCATTGTGGAGGGCACTCCCACCGCCTACGATGTGGGCAGATTTCAGGATCGCAACTTCTCCTATGTGGCTTCCTTCGGCGCGTTCACCAAGGCTTCCTATGCCACGCCCCAGAATGTCAAAAACGCGCTGGGGCATCTTGCCTATGTGCTGGCGGGGGCGAAGGAAATCTTCCATCTTCCCAAAGAGCGGGTATCCTTCTCCACAGATATTGGAGACTTTGAGGGAGAATATATGTACGGCGCGGTGAGCAACTCCACCTCCGTGGGCGGCATCCTCACCTTAGACCCCAAGCTGGTGGATATGCGGGACGGCAAGTTTGAGCTGATGCTGGTTCGTCCCCCCAAAAACGCCGGAGAGCTCATGGGGCTGCTGCAAACCCTCACCTCCCAAAAATATGACCATCCCCTGCTCACCTTCCGCACGGTCAGCCGTTTGACGGTGCGGTGCAGCGGAGCTATGCCATGGACACTGGACGGAGAAAAATTCGACGGCGCGGAGGAGATCACCATTGAGAATCTCCACAACGCCATAAATCTGGTGATGCCTCATGGGTAAGATCATTTGTAAGCGGCTGCGGCGGGGACAGGATCTTTTGCTGGAGATCAAGGAAATCGCAAAAAAAGAACAGCTCAAAGGGGCAGTGGTGCTGTCCGCTGTGGGCTGTATCAGTGAAGGGCGGCTTCGGGATGCCTCCGGGGTGAATATTCGCCAAATCAGGGAGCATTGCGAGATCGTGAGCATGACGGGAACTGTAAGCGAAGCCCGGTGTCATGTGCATATCGCCTTGAGCAAAGAGGATCTAAGCACCATTGGAGGTCATCTTGTCCCCGGCTGCGTCATCAACACCACCTGCGAGCTGGTGCTTATGGAGACAGGCTTCTCCTACGGCGTGGAGTTCGACCCGGAAACCGGCTACGACGAGATCATTTTCAAGGAGACACCATGAGAAATACCACCCTTTGCTACATCACCCGGGGAAATGATGTTTTGATGCTCCACCGGGTCAAGAAGAAAAACGATGTGAATCAGGACAAATGGGTAGGCATCGGCGGCGGCTTTGAGGAAAACGAAAGCCCGGAGGAATGTCTGTTCCGGGAGGTTCGGGAGGAAACCGGGCTGACCGTCACGGACTACCGCTACTGCGGCATCGTCACCTTTGTTTCCGACCGCTGGCCGGGAGAGTATATGCACCTGTTTCAGGTGGACGGCACAGAGGGCGAGCTGATCGAGTGCGACGAAGGTAATTTGGAATGGATCAGCCGGGAATTTATGGACAGCCTTCCCCAGTGGGCAGGAGACAGGATCTTTTTGGAGCTCATGTGGAAAAAAGTCCCCTTCTTCTCCCTGAAACTGCGATATGAGGGCGAAAGATTGGCAGAAGCGGTGCTGGATGGGAAGGTGTTGGAGGTCTGACACTTCGTGTTTTACGCAACACATTAAAGCCGGAGGTAAAGACGATGATCGTTAAAATAGGTGTCTATGTTCTGGATATAGACGAAAAGCGCACAAAGGCATACTATGAAGCTCAGAACGGGGAGGACTGCGACTGTGCCGGATGCAGAAATTTCCGAAAGGCCATTTGCCACTTGCATCCATCCATTAAATCGTTCTTTGCCATGTTTGACCTTTCCCCCGAACCCCCCACGAACCTTTCTCCCATTCACGCCCCGGACAGAAAAGAGTTGTTTTATAATGCCGTTTATAGCATCTGTGGCACAATTCTGGAAGGAAAAGAGCCCTATATCCAAGTGGGAGAAAACAAATTTCAGGAAAATCCAGAATATGATATTGTTTTTGACGACCACGAGAGTTATGCCACATTTACAGAAGAAAAAGGAACGCTTGACCCAGATTTTCCCCGCCCACTTTTTGATTTGAACCTCTGTTTCACTCTGCCTTGGCTTTTGGATGAGGAATGTCCTTATTGATATCATATTCTCTTAAATAAGATCACACTCACCATGTCGACGGATATCCTAACAAAAAGGGAGTAAGATTCAAACAAGAATCTCACTCCCCATTATCATATTTGTGCAACTATCAACCTTATTTCAGCAATTCCGGAATGTAGGGTTTGAGTTCCTGTATCAAATGATACGGATGTTCCTTATAGGAAGTAACAGCACGCATATCAAGCACTGCATCTTCTCTAAAAGGACCATAGTTTCTAAATTTGAACATAACAAGCATACAGAAACACCCCTTTAATGTCATTATACACATTTCCACGCCTATTAGTCAATAAGAATTGAGATTTTTTCTCAATTTATGCCTCGAATTAAAAAATTCAACTTCTTTCATTACTTATACATTTCACAAATTATGATGCACTCCCAGAAGATTGTCCCTTACTCACTATAACCGAAGGAGGATATTATTTCTATCCCCAACCAAATCGTTCTAGAGCCACCGGTCATGTCAGCGGGTATCCTGACGCAAAAAACCTACCGAAAGAATGATTCCTTCCGGTAGGTATCGTTTATATAAGACCCCCTCTACTCCGCAGCCGTCTCGGCGGCAGCTACTCTGGTGAGCATCAGCTTCTCATAATCCACCTCATAGGGATGGTCATCCATGGCCTTTTCCACCATAGC
Source organism: Faecousia sp. (assembly GCA_045594185.1). Classification (GTDB taxonomy): domain Bacteria; phylum Bacillota; class Clostridia; order Oscillospirales; family Oscillospiraceae; genus Faecousia. The sequence continues at coordinate 21,391 of JAZNYB010000273.1, forward strand.
CTGCATCCGGTCGTTGATCAGATCGCTGAGAACGCACTCGTACCAATATTCGGTTTCGGAAGCGGCAACGAAGTACATCACATGAACGCCGTAGTTGGTTTCCACCAGATCCACATCACCGGGCTTCCGGACGGGGTCGAAACACCAGTCGTTAAACGCCTGCACCATATCTCCGGGAGCAACATCCTCATACAGACCGCCGGTTTCCTTGGAGCCGGGGTCGGTGGTGTTTTCCTTTGCCAGAGCAGCAAAGCTCTCCTCCGTGGCTTCTCCGTTCTTCCACTGCTCCAGAACCTTCTCCGCCTGCGCCCAGGCATCCTTCATCTGATCCTCCGTGTAGGTTCCGTCCTCGGCGGCGGCAGTAACCGGCTGGAGAAGGATATGCCGCACATCAATGGTAGACGGAACGCCCTTTTCAACGCCGTTTTCCGCGTAATCGGCGGCATACTGGTCGAAATAATCAGAAACCTCCTGATCCGTGGGGGTCAGTGCCTGCTGCTGTTGGGCGTAATACTCATTGCCCAGCATGAGGGTATAAACAAAGTTCTTATAATCCGCAAAGGTCACGCCCGCGCCATAATCCGCTTCCAGCATGGCGGCAACGGATTCGTAGCCGTAAGCGGTGGCAGTTTCAGCCATATCCGCTTCCATGCCTTCCAGATCGGTCATATCCTCCTGAGAAAGGGTGACACCGGCTTTCTCCGCCTCGGCAACCATTGCCTGATAGCTGTGCCAGTTGACCAGAGCCTGCTCCACCATGAACTGCTCCCAGCTCATTTCCACATCCGCCAGCAGACAGGACTGCTCGCTGAGGGGCTTGGTGCTGTCCAGACCGTAAATGGTCGCATAGTAGCCCAGATTGTTCAAAAGGTCATAATAGGTCTGCCAGTACCAAACGGAAAACTCCCGGTTGGTAAGGGTGACATCTCCAATGGTGATAACGGCGGCATCCAGATCCACGCTTTCCCCTTCGGCGGGGGTGTAAACATTCTTTCCCAGCACGGGATGGGCTTCCAGCTCCTCGGCGGTGGGGATCCTTGTTCCTTCCGGCGTTTCCTCCGTGGCGTTCAGATCCAGCTCCACCGTGGGGTCAGCGGGAGCTTCCGTGGGGTCGGGATTTTCTTTGCCGGGCAGGACAATCGCCAAAACAATTGCGACAACGATGGCAACAGCCAGAACCGCCCCACCAATGACCAGAGCCAGCTTTTTGCCGTTAATGGGCTTTTGGACTTCTTCCCCACAGCCGGGGCAGACGGTGATACCGTCCTCTATGGGTTTTCCGCATTTTTTACAATTCATTTCTTACCTCATTTCCGTCCCGTCAGGGTTTTCTTTGCCGGGACAATACAGAGTTTAGTTTATCATGTCCTGTCCGGGATTGCAAGAAAGAATCCCCTGAAAAATGTAGAAAAACTGTAAACTTTAACGGCGGGAAAAAAGTGTTGATAAAACGAGGCTGCCGTGCTATTCTCCATAAAAAAGCAGAGAGGAAGAATTGCCGTGGATCATAAAAAATGCGCTCGTATCGCAGGCGCATTGTGTATTGTAAGCCTTATCCTGTGTATCATTGCCTATTTCACAAAAGCTCTTTGGCTCTCCGCGGTTTGTATAGGACTTGTCATACTGGCAGAGCTGCTGCAGTTGTTGTTTTACAGATGCCCCGAATGCGGCAGAAGCCTGAAGAGAATGCGGTGCAGGGCTAAGTATTGTCCCCATTGCGGAGCGTATCTGGGTTGGTAGCGTCCTATACCTTATAAGACAGACTGGGGATGGGGAAAGAAGTTATTATGCGTAAGCTTACTATTTTTCTTGACATCCTTATTCCATTATGATAATCTAAATTTGTAGCCCAGCAAAGCATTCCAAGATGTATTGAAATCCCACAAACCGAAAGGAGAACTACTTATGGTAAAACGCGTACTGTCTTTTCTTTTAGTCATTTGCCTCATGGCAGGATTGCTGGTATCCACTCTGCCTGCCGCCCACGCCGCCAGCTCCGGCTCTTGTGGTGAAAACGCAAAATGGAGCTTCGATGCGGAAAAGGGTCTGCTGACCATTTCCGGCACAGGCGCCATGGCAAACTACAGTTCCTACGAAGAAACTCCTTGGTATGCCTTTAGAAACCAGGTCATTACCGTCAAGGTCGAAAAGGGAATTACAGAGGTTGGAATCAATGCTTTTAGCTGGTGTAAAAATCTCCGCACTGCTACCTTTGCTGACAGTGTGACCGTTCTGCACAGCAGTGCGTTTCGCACCTGCGCCGCTCTGCGCAGTGTGAGTCTTGGTCATGGCTTGACCACTATTGAATATGGCGCGTTCCACGACTGCCCCGAGCTGACCAACCTGGTCATTCCCGCAACCGTTACTTTTATGGAGTGGCCCTTTGAGGCTTGCACCAATTTGAGCAAAATCTGGTTTTTGGGCGATGCCCCCCAGAATTCCAAATTCCAGCTCTATTATGGCATCGAAACCTTAGGAACCACCGTCTACTACCCCGCCGGCAACAGCACATGGACACCGGACATTATGAAGCCGAGTCTTATACCGGAAGGACATGACATTTACTGGAAGCCCTACACCCCCCTGCCCTTTACCGATGTGGAGCAGGACGACTACTTCTTTGAGCCCGTCCTTTGGGCATACAACGAAACCATCACAGCGGGCACTTCTGACACGAATTTCACCCCCAATGGTGCCTGCACCAGAGCTCAGGTCGTGACCTTCCTGTGGCGGTCCGCAGGCTGTCCCACGCCTGCCACTACGGAAAATCCCTTTACCGATGTGCCGGAGGGCAAGTTCTATTATGACGCGGTTCTTTGGGCAGTGGAGCAGGGCATTACCGCCGGAGCAACAGACACCACCTTCAACCCTGACGGCATTTGCAACCGGGCGCAGGTGGTCACCTTCCTCCATCGTGCCGCGGGAGAGCCTGCCGCCGAATCCAAGGACAATCCCTTTGCGGATGTGGCAGAGGATAAGTATTACTACAACGCGGTTCTCTGGGCTGTGGAAGAAGGCATCACCTCCGGCATCAGCAGCACCAAATTCAACCCCAACGGCAATTGCACCAGAGGTCAGATCGTCACCTTCCTCTATCGCAACGCCTGCCCCAGAATCAACGAGCCCTTTGAATGGTAAAACCTCCGTAAGCAAGAATTGATCTCCACATAACACAACTACCCGAAAAAGGAGTTTTTCCTTCTTCGGGTAGTTTTTTATGTAACAGCACCGTTGTAGTTTGCAAGCAGATCCACAATCGCCCTTATAAAGCGGGTGTTGCAGCTTCGGTTGTAAAAGTCATTGTAACCGGAAATGCCGGGAAATTCAAACAGACACGCGTCATAGCCCAACTGATATCCCGCCCAAGCGGAGTAGAAGCCGGGTGCGCTGCTAAAGGCAACATGGTCGTTTTCCGGGAAATACTTGTTGAAAATCTGATAAAGGGTACGGTTCTGCCCACCCATGACCAAGGTGCGCCGCTGCCAGCCGTGAGAATCTATCAGGACATTTTTCCCGCTTCCCATGACCTTTTCCGTAAACGCCGCCAGAGCCTTGGCTTCCGGGGCTTGCAGAGGGGCAGTGCCGCTGTAATTCCGGGTGCTGGTGTCCTTGCTCCAGTTGAAGGGGAAGGAGCGGTTTAAGTCCAGACCCTTTTTTTGCAGATTCCCACCGGCATCATAGCTGTATATGGTGCATCGTCCGGAGCCATAGTTTGTCCATCCATCCGCAAGACCATCGGGATTGGCGCAGGGGATAATGTATACGCTCCAGCCGGCGTTTCGGATCAGCTCGTCATACCGGGTTTCCAGCTCTTTCCGCAAGGCATTGGCTGTGTCCACCAAAAGCTGTCCATCTTTGTTATAGCAATCCTCAAAGCCATGAATGGCAAAATTCAAAACAAGAACATCTTCGCCGTCTCCATAGCGGTACGCCACCAGCTCCCGCCCCGCTCCGCTGGTTCCGTAAACGATCCTTTCCATCACGGGAAGGCTGACCAGAGCGGCAGTGCTTCTCCGGGAGGGAATAACCAGATTGGAGATCAGAGCCGCCAGCTCACTTCGCCGCACAGTGCTGTCCGGCTGAAATGTCCCATATTCATCCGTTCCGTTGAGGACCCCTGCCTCATAGAGCCCACGCACCTGTTCCCAGTACAGATCCCCTGACCCGTAATCCGGCAGGCTCTCCACCGAGCGCGCCGGGGACAATTCCTCCGGGGGAAGTGCCTCATACAAAACCGCGGCAAGCTCCTCCCGGGTGGCAGTCCGGCGGGGATCTTCCTCCAAAAGAAGGGGCGGCACGATACCATAATATTCCGCCTGAAACCGGAAGTAATCATACCATTTGCCGGGGTAGCTTCCGGAATGATCCTCCAGACCGTAATAGCTTTCATAAATACGCACAGCCACGGCAAAAAGCTGACCCAATGTAACCGCTCCTTTGGGGCTGTAAAGGTCATGGCTCACGCCGGTGACCAGTCCCAGAGCATAGGCGTTTTGCACAGAGGGATAGAACCAGTCCCCTTTCCTTACATCGGAAAAGGGAAGCTCCGGCAAGGGGTCAGGAAGCCGGAACGCCTCCATGCCGGTGGGCTTTTCCGCAGCCCCTTGGGATTGAAGCATACGGTATTCCGGGCATACCATGCGGGCTAAAACAGCGGCAAGCTCACTGCGGCGAATGTTTTGATCCGGACGAAAACAGCCGGCACTGTCTCCCAGCAGGATCCCCGCCCGGTACATGGCAATGACCGCATCCCAATACAGATCCTCCGGGGTGTAATCCGCGATGGTGTCCACAGAATTGATCGGGGCAAACAGATCCCCCGGCAACGCTCCGTATAAAATCGCGGCAAGCTCGCAGCGGGTAGCGGCACGGTTCATATTGGCATCCCACAGGTTTTCCGGCAAAATTCCATGGATCATGGCTTGCTGAACATAATATGTATACCATGATCCTGCCGGCTTTTCCTCAGGCTCTGTCAAACCGTGATACCGCTCAAAGACCCGGACGGCAGTGGCGACCCCCTGCGCCAGAGAGACTGTCCCCCCGGGAAGGAAGGTATCTTCTTTTACCCCCTGCATCAGCTCCAGAGCGCAAACCACCTGCACACTTTCGTAGAACCAGATCCCCGCAGGCACATCCTGAAAGGTAAGCTCCGGCAAGGGTTCCGGCAAGACAAAGGGAGATTGCTCCCATGCCGGCACAGCGATGGGCAAAATAAATATCACGAGGAAAAAGCATAAAAGTCTTCTGACATGACTGCTTATTTTAGACACCGGGCACACTCCTTAGATCAGCAAAATCTTTCTATAGTATAATCAAAACAAAGGCAATTGTCGAGAGGCATTATGAAAATTCGCGCCATGCCCAGCCATTGCAAACGACCCTCTCCCATGGTATAATCCCATTACAAAAACCATCCGGGAGTTTCATAGCAAAGGAGAATATTTCCATGTATACAGCCAAGCAAATGATCGTCATGCGCCGGGATCTGAAAATGCGCAAGGGTAAAATCGCCGCTCAAGCGGGACACGCCTGTATTACCGCCGCTTTAATGGCTCTGGAAAAAGAGGGGCGGCTGGAGGACATTATGACCTGCGGAGACTGGATTACCCTGCGCCCCACAGACAAGCCCGCCACCCCTTTAAGCGACTGGTTCTTAAACGGCACAGCCAAGATCTGTGTTTATGTGGATTCCGAGGAAGCCCTTTTGGAGCTTGACCGCAAAGCCAAGGAGATGGGCTTTATTTCCGCCATCATTCAGGACGCGGGGCATACGGAGTTTCACGGTGTGCCCACCTATACCTGTCTTGCTCTGGAGCCCCTGCCCCCGGAAGCGGTGGAGCCCCTCACCGGAGAGCTGCCCCTGTACTGATATCAGAAAAGCTCTTGACCATTGGGAACGAACCACTGATATTTCCGCAAAAACAGAGCGAAAGGCATTTCTGCCCGATTTAGGTCAAGGATAATTATGCGGATTTCTTAAACCGCATCCGGGTTGCCGCAGGTAGAGCCGTCTGCCGTTAACCCGTCGATATAGACCTCCAGACAGACACCCATGGCATAGATCTCCGCCGCCATCTCCCTGCCCACATAGCGGTAGTGCCAGGGCTCATATATGATGCCGGTAATGTGGGTGGCATCCTTGGGATAGCGCAGGATGAAGCCATACTTCCAGCTATTGGCCATAAGCCATTTCTGGGCAGGCATGTATTGTTGGTTCTGATGCAGGGTGGGATCGTTTGCATCCACAATATCAAAAGCCAGACCCAGATGGTGTTCACTGGTGCCGGGTTCTGCAACGATCCGTTTGGCGGCTGCCCGGTTGCCCCCCACAGATCGCAGCATTCGGTTGAAATTTCTCTGCTGTGTCTCAATGCTGCGGTATCCGGACATGATCCGGGGACGATAGCCTGCGGCACGGCAGTCCCGCAGCATATGCTCCAGATCCTCCAGACAGGCAGGATCCAGCATGGTATAGGAATACTCCACCAATTCTACCTCAAAATCCTCAGGCAGGTAATTCCACGCGTTGACCAGAATGAAATTCACGCCGGTGGAGGAGAAGAAATAATTTTGTCCGTCGATCTCCAGTCTGCCCACCGCCGGCGTTCCATCGGGCTTCAAATAATAGCTGTTTCCGTCCACTTCCAGCCAGCCGGTCGCCATGATGCCGAGGCTGCCGGTATAGTACCGCTTTCCGTCCAGCTCCAACCATCCACGGTGAGGCAGACCGGTTTCATCGAAATAGTGTTTCTTGCCACAGATCTCCGTCCAACCGGTTGTCATTGCGCCATCTCTGCCCATATAATAGGTGTTACCGTTTAGATTCAGCCAGCCGGTTGCCATGATGCCATCATCGCCCATGTAATAGGTTTTTCCATTTATGTCCAGCCAGCCGGTTGCCACGGTGTATTCCTCCGTGAAATAGTAACGCCCCTTGTTGTCATCCAGCCAGCCTGTATGGCAGAAGCCCCTTTCATTCAGATAGTATTTCTTCCCGTCCACTTCCAGCCAGCCGGCGCGGATATCGCCCTCCAGGCTCACATAGCAGATTTTATCCTCCACCTGCTGCCAGCCGGAAACAGGAGTGCCGTTTTCATCCAGCCAGAACCGCTTGTCCCCCAGCTCCAGCAGCCCGGAAACCAGCAGACCGTCCTCATTGAAGTAATGGCGAACGCCCGCTTCTTCCAGCCAACCGGTATGGAGCTTGCCATCATCGCCAAAATAGTACCTGCCCTGATCGTCTTCCAGCCAGCCGATGCGCATAACACCGTCTTTCCCGAAATAATAGCGGTCTTCGGCATCGCTGTACCAGCCGGTTCGGAGGTCACCGTTTTCGTCCAGCAGGTAACGCTTTCCCTCCCGCTCCACCCAGCGGCTTTGATCGACAGGCAGAAAATCCATGATGGGATCCCGGAAAATATAACCGGTCAGGGCAAGCACTGCAGCTATAAATAAAATGATCCATGTTTTCTTCACAGGAACACCCTCCCAGCGCGCTATATGCAGCACCAAGTATAACACAAAAGAAGAAAAATGGCAAGTTTTGGACAGGCTTTACGCAGGGCAAAAGGAAATCCAAAAATCCATGATAAAACCGTTGCAATATGGGAATATTTGTGCTATATTTTACTGTTGGAATGATTTGTATATACGAGAACAAGGAAGGAGCGACCATTTATGGCGCAGCAGCAGGACATTCGCAACATTGCCATCATCGCCCATGTTGACCACGGCAAAACCACCATGGTTGACCAGATGTTAAAGCAGGGTGGTATTTATCGGGAAAATCAGGCAACGGTGGATCGGGTCATGGACTCCGGTGATCTGGAGCGGGAGCGTGGCATTACCATTCTCGCCAAAAACACCGCTGTTGAATATAAAGGCACAAAGATCAACATTGTAGACACCCCGGGTCACGCGGACTTCGGCGGCGAGGTAGAGCGCATTTTGAAGATGGTCAACGGTGTCCTCCTGCTGGTGGATGCCGCGGAAGGCCCTATGCCTCAGACCCGCTTCGTTTTGCAAAAGGCTCTGGAGCTGGGTCACAAGGTCATCGTCGTGGTCAACAAGATCGACCGCCCCGATGCCCGGATCCATGAGGTCATGGACGAGGTTCTGGAGCTTCTGCTGGATCTGGATGCCACGGACGAGCAGTTCGACTCCCCTACCATTTTCTGCTCCGCCCGGCAGGGTATCGCCTCCTACGGTCCTGACCAGCAGGGCACTGACCTTGCCCCCCTGTTTGAAACCATCGTCAACTATATCCCCGCTCCCGAGGGTGATCGGGAAGGCCCTGCTCAGGTGCTGGTGTCCTCCATTGATTATAATGAATATGTGGGTCGTATCGGCATCGGGCGCATTGAAAGAGGCACACTAAAGGTCAATCAGGAAGTGGTTATTTGCGACTACCACAACGCCGATATGAAGCAGAAGGGCAAGATCGTGGCTCTTTATGAGTTTGACGGCTTGGGCAAAGTCCCTGTGCAGGAGGCGGGAGCAGGCGAGATCGTTGCCTTCTCCGGCATTGCGGATATCACCATCGGGCATACCATCTGCGCCCCGCTGAACCCTGAGCCTCTGCCCTTTGTAAAAATTTCCGATCCCACCATCGAAATGACCTTCCGGGTCAACGACTCTCCCTTCGCCGGCAGAGAGGGCAAGTTTGTCACCTCCCGCAATCTTCGGGACAGGCTGTTCCGGGAGCTTCTCAAGGATGTTTCTCTCCGGGTCACAGAGGATGGTACGGATGCTTTCAATGTTGCCGGTCGTGGCGAGATGCACATTTCCATTTTGATGGAAACCATGCGCCGGGAGGGCTATGAGTTCGCCGTATCCACCCCCAGAGTCCTCACCAAGGTCATCGACGGTGTGGTATGCGAGCCCATCGAAAGAATGGTTGCCGATGTTCCCGACGGGACAATGGGCGCGGTCATTGACAAGATCGGTCAGCGAAAGGGCGACCTGATTTCCATGACTCCCGTGGGCAGCCGCTACCGTCTGGAATTTTTGGTTCCTGCCCGGGGTCTGTTTGGCTACCGCAACGAATTTTTGACCGACACCCGGGGCGAGGGCATTATGTCCAGCGTTCTGGACAGCTATGCTCCCATGAAGGGTGAGATCAGCCGCCGAGCCACCGGGTCTTTGGTGTCCTTTGAGTCCGGGGAGGCTTGCTCCTATGGTCTGTTCAACGCCCAGGAGCGGGGGCAGCTCTTTATCGGCCCCGGCACTCCGGTTTATGCCGGCATGGTGGTTGGCATTTGCAGCCGGAACGAGGATATGACCGTCAATGTGTGCAAGAAAAAGCAGCTTACCAATATGCGTGCCGCCGGTTCTGACGAGGCTCTGCGCCTGACTACCCCCAGAGTATTCTCTTTGGAGCAGTGTTTGGAATTTTTGGCGGATGATGAACTGCTGGAATGTACCCCCAAGACCCTGCGTATCCGGAAAAGAGAGCTGGATCACGCCACCCGTATGCGTGAGCTGATGAAAAAGAGAAACCAGCAGTAAATATTTACGATACCGCTCCTGCCTTTCGGGTGGGAGCGGAAATAACAGGTGAGTGTATGAAGATTTTAGAGCTACTTATTCTGGCAGTGGGATTGAGCATGGATGCCTTTGCCGTGGCTTTGTGCAAGGGGCTGTCCATTGGCAAAGTGCGGTGGAAGCAGGCGGGTTGGGTCGGTCTGTGGTTCGGCGGTTTTCAGGCACTGATGCCCCTGATCGGCTTTCTCCTTGCCAACACCTTCGCGGATGCCATTAAAAACTACGATCACTGGATCGCCTTTGTGCTTTTGGGGCTCATCGGCGGCAATATGATCAAAGAAGCCCTCTCCAAAGAAAAAGAGGAGGAAGAATGTGGCTGTGATTTAGGCATAAAAGCCATGCTCCTTCTGGCTTTGGCTACCAGCATCGACGCGCTGGCGGCAGGTATCTCTCTGGTTGCCGTGGTGCAGCTCCCCCTGTTTGCGGCGGGCAGCTTCAATTGGAGCAGCATTTGGGTGGCAGTAGCATTTATTGGCATCGTCACCTTCACCCTGTCCGCTCTGGGTGTTAAGCTGGGCGGCAAGGTGGGAGACAAGCTGGGCAAAAAGGCGGAGCTGCTGGGCGGCTGCGTGCTGGTGCTTCTGGGGGTCAAGATCCTTCTGGAGCATTTGGGCATCATCACCCTGTTTTGAAACACGCGGACACAAGGCTTTGTGCTTTGTGTCCTTTTTTCAGGAAAAACCGAGATTTCTTTCGTTTGTTGCTCTTTTTTTACAAAAAACCCGCAAAAAGCCCATCACCCAATTGTTGACAATCGCCTACGGTTACTGTATTATGGTAGTGCGCTTTTACGCAAATTATTATGAAAGAGGTATGGGAAAATGACAAAGAAAATTTTATCTCTCATCCTGGCGTTCTGCATGATCCTGGGCTGTCTGTCCACGATGGCATTTGCAGCGGAACCCGCAAGCTACACCCAAATCACCACTCTTGAGGAGCTGGTTTCCGGTCAGTATGTGCTGATGCTGGATAACGGCTACGCCCCCGATGCTTATGGCGACTCCTGGATCTCCTGCCAGCAGCCCGCCATTGCCGAGGGTACAGTCACCGCCAATGCCTGGACCCTCACCGTTACGGAAACCGGTGTTAAGCTGGCTGACAGCAACGGTGTGTATGTAGCTCCCAAGGGCGGCAACAACAACGGCATCACCGAAGGTGAATATGAGTGGGCAGCTTCCTGCGCTGACGGCAAGTTCCGTTTCGCAGGCACCGGCTCCGATACCGTGATTCTGGCCAGCAACGCCAGCAGCTCCGGTGCCAACCGCTTCCGTGCCTACAAGTCCACCACCGTTACCGGCACGCCCGCTACATATCCCTGCGATTTCGCTCTGTACCGGATCGGGGAAGCTTCCTCTGAGCCCGATCCCACTGAGACTCCCACTGAAACTCCCACTGAGCCTGAAGTAACCGAAACCCCCACCGAAACTCCCTCTGAGCCTGAGGTCACCGAGCCCGAAGTCACCGAAGAACCCACCGAAGCTCCCTCTGAGCCTGAGGTCACCGAGCCCGAAGTCACCGAAGAACCCACCGAAGCTCCCTCTGAGCCGGAAAGTGGCGCGGAAGCTACTTTGACCTTTGACGATACCGCAAAGCGGACAGAATTTTCCACCGAGCAGCAGACCTGGGAAGAGAACGGCATCAAGGCTGTGAACGCAAAGGCTTCTTCTACCACCAGCATTGCTGACTACGCCAATCCTGTTCGTTTCTATAAGAATTCTACTCTTACTGTTTCCGGCACAGGCGGAAATATCACCAAGATCGTTTTTGTCTGCAGCTCCGCATCTTATGCAAACACTCTGGCAACCTCCATCGGCAGTGATGCCGTTGCGGACGGTACTTCTGTTACCTACACTCTGGCTGAGGCTGCCGGGGAAGTAACCATCACCCTGAGCGGTGGTCAGGTTCGCATGAACAGCCTGACGGTAACCTATGCCGCCGAAACCGAGCCCGAGGAACCCGCTGCTCCCGAAATCACCGGCATCGAGATCGCAAATACTGATTCCGAACAGTACAATGCCGAAACCAAGACCTTTACCATTAAGCATGACGGCACCGGCGATCTGCCCATCCTGACCATCTCCGGCAACAATTTGGATGTGCCTATCAATGGTGTAAACCTTGTCCATATCGCGTCTTCACTTAGCATCGATCTGGATGAATTCGGTACATATAACAACGGTATTGTCACCTATGCATATGATAGCTTTGATATTGGTTTCCTCTCTACAGAGCCTTTCCAAATCCAGTACTCCAACGACGGCGGCCAGACTTGGATCGATTCCGGCTATTATGTGGTTCTGGAAGGTGTTGTTCCTGAAATCACCGGCATCGAGATCGCAAATACTGATTCCGAACAGTACAATGCCGAAACCAAAACCTTCATCATTAAGCATGATAACAGCGGCGACATGCCTGTACTGACCATCTCCGGCAACAATCTGGATGCGCTTACGCAAGGCGTAAACTATGTCCAGCTCGTGGCCGCAGCCAGAATCGACCTTTTCAATTTTGGCACATATGATAATGGTGTTATCACCTATGAGCTCGACAGCCGTCTAATTGACGATGTCACCACAGAGGCTTACCAGATCCGGTACTCCAACGACGGCGGTCTGACATGGAGCTACACCGACTACTATGTGGTTCGAGAAACCGTTGAGGACCCCCTTGCACCCGTGATCACCGGCGTTGAGATCACAAACACCGATTCTGCCCAGTACAATGCCGAAACCAAGACCTTCACCATCAAGGCTGACGACACCGGCGATATGCCTGTACTGACCATCTCCGGCAACAATCTGGATGCGCTTACGCAAGGCGTAAACTATGTCCAGCTCGTAAGTCGGATCGTAGCCATGTCGTTCTGTGAGC
>JAZNYB010000274.1:0-2256 GCA_045594185.1 Faecousia sp.
GTCCGGGCCAGCCGGTAGCAGTGTAGACCACATCGGCACCACCGCCGGTGATGTCGTCGATCATGTCGGAGTAGACATTGGTGCCCTTGTTCTCGTTGTTGTGAGTGTGCCACTGCTCAACGGGGGGACGCAGATCCTCGCGGATGCGGTAGTAGAAGTGGTTCATGAAGGAGTAGCCTAGGCCTGCACCGAAGGTCAGAGGAGCCACATTGCCGTCCTCGTCAGCCCACTCATCCATAGCGAAAGCATGGACATTGCGGCAGTTGATGTTGAACTTGTTGATCATTTCGGCAACGGCGCTGTAAGCATCAGGCCACTGGTTGGGGCAGATCATGGAGAAAGGCTTGTCCTCCTGATCGGACTTCAGGATCCGATAGAAGATATCCTGCACCATGAGCAGGGTGGGGTTCATGACCACCTTCACGGAGTAGCCGTTTTCATTGGTGTACTCCATATCCTCGCGCTTGATGTTGCGCACGCGCTCCAGTTCTTCCAGGGGCAGGTCGCTATGGGGCAGCCAGGGGGCGGGCTTGAAGCGGAATTCATCATACAGTCCCATAAATTATTTCCTCCTAAAATAATATGTAAATACTTTGCGGTACAGCCGTTTAAAAAGCGAAAGGGTATTTACAAACTCTCCCAAAACGACTATACTTTACATATATGAGTATATAATTTATTTTTTTATTTGTCTATAAAAATACTGCCCATGAATTTAAGAAATCAGACCATTTTGAAGGGAGGGTATTCCATGCAAAAATATCAGGGTCAAAAGCCAAGCACGGTTTTTTTGGTGTCGGAGCTGATCAATGTTGCCTATTATACCCTGCCCAGCGGCTATGTGTTCCATGGTGAGCAGCACGATTTTTGGGAGCTTGGTTATGTGCAGAAAGGAAACTTCGGCTTAACCATTGACGGGGAGTACTTTGAGTTGGGTGCAGGCGATATGGATATTTGCCGCCCCAATGTGTTCCACACCAGCAAAACCGTTGGAGAGGAACCGGTAAATGTCCTGGTCCTTGCCTTTGACGGAGAGTTGTTGGATTCCCAAGTCTTCGACAAAAAAGTTCTCCACCTGGGGGAGGAGGAGAAGCACTGTCTGGATACCATCATTCGGGAAGCTTCTCATACATATTCCAATTTTAACTGCGCTCCCGGCCCGGTAAAGCTGATCCGCAAGGAGAATCCGCCCTTTGGCAGTGAACAGATCCTAAAGAACAGGCTGGAGGAGCTGTTTGTTTATCTCCACCGCCGTAACAGCGCGGAGCAGGAGCAGAAAAAGATGGTGTGTACCTCGGATGTGGTGGAGCGTGTTCAGGAGTACATTGCTGGCCATTATGGAGAAAAGCTCACACTGCAGATCCTTGCCGATAAGCACAATATCAGTGTGACCCATTTAAAGCGGGTATTTAAGGAGCAGACCGGCAAGACGGTGCTGACTTATCTGACGGATCTGCGGATCCGGGAGGCAAAGCGGCTGATCCGGGAAGGGAAGTTGGATTTTGGACCCATCGGCAGGGAAGTGGGTTTTGACAGCATTTACTATTTTTCGAATGTATTTAAGACGAAAACCGGCATGACACCGACAGAATATCATAAATCCATACAACAACAGAAAGGTTAGGAAATTGTTATGACAATCACTTTCAAAAATCTCACATTTACAGAAGTTGAGGGGACACTTCTTTTGACTGCCTGCGGCAGCCAAAAGGATCTGCACAGCTGCTTTGCCGAGGTGACAGTGGCGGGAGAGAACAAGAAGACTCACATGGGCAGCAAGCTGGTAAGCTCCTCTGAGGGCTGGCGTCTGCGCTATGTTTCCCACACGATCCGTGACAATGTTCTGGAGATCCTGCAGGAAAGCCCTGTGGTGCGTGTCAAGTCCGTCTTTATGGCATATGACGATACCAACGCCGTCCGTGTGCGTACCGAGGTGACGAATATTACCCAAGAGCCCATCGTACTGGAGGAGGTCTCTGCCTTTGCGCTGACCGGCATCGGTGGACAGGGGCGGAAAACCCGGCCAGATACGATGTTCCTTACAGAGTTTTTGCAAGGCCACCATGCGGAGTGTCAGCCCCGCCGCCGCAGTTTCCGGGAGCTGGGCCTATATGGCGGCGCCAGCAGCCAGAAGCGGGCAGGGCAGGTCAATATCGGTTCCTGGAGCACAAAGGAAGCCCTCCCTATAGGCATTATCGAGGATACGGAAAGCGGCGACTTCCTAATGTACCAGATCGAGAGCAACGCCTCCTGGTG
>JAZNYB010000275.1:0-2229 GCA_045594185.1 Faecousia sp.
ATGCCGGTACCTGGGGCGCATGGTCGGCAGACAGCCACTATGCTGAGATTGTGGAAGCTGGTCACAGCGACATCGGCGCCTTGCATATGAAGTCCAATTCCGGTAAGAATGTGGCAGTAGCCTTTGCTGCAGGTTTGACCACTGGTGAAACATACACCATTGGTCTGTGGGCAAAGGGTACCTCCAATTCCGGAAAGGTGCTGGCTTCTTATGGCAACGGCGACTTTGTGATTATTAATACCTTTGCAGATTTGGGCGCAGAATGGACCTATTACGAAGCATCCTTTACTGCAAATCTGAACACCTTTAATCTAATGGCAGCTGACTGGGGTGTTTCCGATATTTATGTGGATAACATCACTATCCTCGACAGCAACGGAAACGATATGCTCAGAGGCTACGGCAATTTCTATAAGATCGAAGAAACAGAGCCTGAAGTGCCCACTGAGCCTGAGGTTACAGAGCCCGAAGTAGAGGGTCTGGCAGTAATCGGCAATGAACTGGAGCGTGCTTACCGCTGGTACTGGAACGGCGTGACCTATGAGGAAACCGATCACAGCAAGGTGGAAATTTCCGCTCAGGGCGCAAACGATACCGGTTCTCTCCACATCTGGCAAAGCTCTGCTGCACCTTCCGATACCGTTCTTGGCCTGGTGACCTCTATGGCAAGCGATCTGGATAGCGGCAGCTATACCCTGTCTATGAATGTAATGGGTACATTCTACAACACAGAAGGCTTCTATGTACATCCGCAATATGGCGGTCTCAGTGATGAGCAATTTGCATACCTGAGTGTTAATAAAACGCTGAAAGACGCCCCCGGCGTTACCGATATTGGCGGCGGATATACCACTGACGGCTGGATCAACCTGCAGTGGACACTGCCCGCAAACCCTGAGGACGGGGAAAACGGCTTTATGTTCCTGACCTTGCAGTTCTCTAAGTATAATGTTGGTGAGTACTTTATCGACAATATTCAGATCCTTGATCCTGACGGAAATGATGTACTGGGTGGGGCAGGTAGCTTTATGGATTCCGGCTCTGAGTACTTCCCTATTATCCTGCCCTCCACCGGCGCAGAGATCCTCAACAGCAACACCATGTACTATCAGGTTTCTGCAGGCGAAAGCAATGTCAGCGTTTCCAACCATGTGGAATCTGGCATCACCTGCGGCGATCAGAACTTTACGGTAACCCACAACGGTGTGACCCAGGCTGCAAGCAACAAGAATGTGACCATGCAGATGGCACCTGCAGCAGAGGGCGAGTCCATCGTCTTTGCCGTTACTTCTACTGCAAGCAGCCTGGATGTTCCTGGCAGCGCACTGGAAATGATGCAAAGAGCAGGGGAGTTTAACATCTATGATGTTACAGTTGCTGCGCTGGGTTGCATCCACAGCTACGGTGAATGGGTCGTAACAGCACCCACCTATACAGCAACAGGCTCTCAGAGCAAGACCTGCGCACTTTGCGGTGATGTAGTAACGGAAGAGATCCCCGTTCTTGCCAACCCCGTAACCGGCTGGAATATCACCCTGAAGGACAACATCGGCGTAAACTTTGTGATGGCTCTGGCCGATACCGATGTGGTAGCTGTTACCGTAAACGGCAATGCCGTGGATTGCACTGTGGCTGACGGTAAGCTCTCCATCGATGTAGCTGCTGCTCAGATGACAGACGAGATCGCTATTTCCGTAAACGGACTGCCCTTGGCAAATACCTACTCCGTCCGTAAATATGCCGATACGATTTTGGCAGATGCCTCCCAGAGTGCTTGCCACGAACTGGTAAAGAATATGCTGGTCTATGGCGGTGCCGCACAGACCTACTTCGGCTATAAAACCTCCAACCTGGCAAGCAGCGGCATCGAAGTGACCGCAGCTGTTCCCACCGGCGAGGCTGCGATGGATATTTCCGGTAGTGTCAGCGGAATCCAGTTCTACGGTGCATCTATGGTTCACGAGAACAAGATTGCTGTGCGCTTCTACTTCATCGGCTCCATTGAAGGCCTGAACTTCAGCCAGGGCACACCCGTTCAGAAGGGCGATATGTACTACATCGAAATTGCGGATATCTGCCCGCAGGATCTGGATCAGGATATTGTCATTACCGTTACCAACGGAAACAATACTCTGACCGTTGCCTACTCTGCCTTGGACTACATCATCCGTATGTACGCTAAGGGCGGCAACAGCGCGCCCCTGGTTCAGGCTCTGTACGGCTACTATC
>JAZNYB010000276.1:0-12207 GCA_045594185.1 Faecousia sp.
CATGAAATTCCGCTCCTCTCTGGGAAAAACCGTCAATGAGGGTGCGAATGGCATGATCTGCATCCTGTTTTAAGGACTACAGAAAGGAGCTTGCAAATTTAGGTTTTGCGGCGCGCTGCGGCAGTTGCCCCGTTTACCAGCAAAACTGACCGATAAATCGCTACTATATCACGCAAACAGTAAACCGCTGAGACTACCTTTTACGGTGATCTCAGCGGTTCTTTCATGTCTGTTATCTTCCGGCTTCTTCCCGGACGATTTGCGCCATCTGCTCCCACTTGGCTTCCATATCCTGAACCAGTTGGAACTGGGTGCGGCAGCGATCCAGATTTTGCCCATTTCGGTGCGTGGCAAAATAGTGGTCACCGTCCAAATAGTCGGTGAGGAATCGCACGCCACATTCCAGAGTCATGGTTTTTGCTCCCATGGGCATCATCTCCAGCTCTTTGTCAGTTAAACCGGGACAGGCACGGATGAAGCCTCTGGTGTAGGTGCGGTACAGCTCCAGACTCATTTCCATTTTCTTTACATCCTGCTCGTCTTCGGCGGCGGTGGCAGCACCAAAGCGGATGGAGTCGCCGAAGTCGTACAGGCTCAGCCCGGGCATAATGGTGTCTAAATCAATGACACACAGAGCTTTCCGGGTCTTTTCGTCCAGAAGCACATTGTTCAGCTTGGTATCGTTATGAGTTACCCGCAGGGGAAGCTCACCGGACAGGCGCATACGGTGCAGTGTGCCGGCTTCTTCCTCCCGGCTGAGGGCAAATTCGATCTCCGCCTGTACATCTTTGGCTCTGCCCATGGGATCACGGGCGAGAACCTCGTGGAAAATACGATAGCGGTCAATGGTGTTGTGGAAGTTGGGGATGGCTTCGCACAGCTCGTGAGCGGGGAAGTCTGCCAAAAGCTCCTGAAAGTGACCGAAGCCTACGGCACTTTCGTAAAAATCCTCTACCGTTTCGGGAGACTGGAGGCACAAGCTGCCCTCCACAAATTCGTAGAGCCGGTAATAGCCGTCGTCTCCGTCAAAGTAGAAGGGTCTGCCATCTTTGGTGTATACAACGGTCATTGCCTCTCTGGGGTCAGATACCTTCTTCCGCAAAAATTCCGTTACGGAGACGATGTTCCGCATCAGACCTTCCACATCCTTGAAAATGTGGTTGTTGATCTTTTGGAGGATATATCTGTGACCGCAGTCGGTTACTACAAGGTAAGTTACATTGATATGACCGCAGCCGTAACGCTCGCAGGAAACAGCCTGCCCTTCCGTGGGGAATTGCTGAACAATACTAAAATGATCCATTTTATATATCCTTTCTGACGGTTATTTCGCTTTGGAGGATTCAGAGACGGATGCTGCGGCACTTCTGGAGTGACCGTAACCATACTTGGATTTGGAGCTGTACCGTGCGTAGCCTCCGTGTCCATAGCCGTATTTGCCATAGCCGTATTTTCCGTAGCCATAACCGCCGATGCTTCCCATTTCACCGTTAATGAGACAGCCACAAAGATTGGCGTTGACCTGCATCATAATTTCCGCGGCGGTCATAACACGACCCACGGGAGCGTAGTCCTGTCGTACTACCAGTATACCGGTTTCTACCATGGCAGCGACGATGGTAGCATCGTGCATGGCGGTACACGGCGGCGTGTCGATAATAATATAATCAACCTGCTTTTTGCACTGGGCAATGAGCTTGTTAAGCCTGCCTGTACCCATAAGCTCTGCCACATTGTTGGTGGATTTTCCACCGGGCATGACCAACAGACTGGTCTGCTTGTATTGCTTCAAAAGGGAGGAGGCATCCTTTCTTCCCTCCAGATAATCCCGCAAACCGCCGGCTTCTGACCACCCGGGGGTTCCCAGAGCATTTGCTACAGAGGGGTGGCGCAGGTCAGCATCAATGAGAAGCACCTTTGCGCCCTTTGAAGCCATGGTCAAAGCCAGATTGCAGGAGGTGGTGGTTTTTCCTTCGCCTGTTGTGGAACTGGTTACAAACATGGTGTTCCAGCCCTTTTTCCGCATAAGGGTGTCCAGACGAACCTGCACCTTTTCCATGGCTTCGGAATAAGCATCGGGAATTTCCTCAGAGATCAGCACCCGGGAGGACTTGCCCTTGCTGCGCTGCTTTACCCGCACCAGAGGCAGACCGCCGAAATAGTTCAGGCTCAAATAGGTCTGTAGATCCCGCTTGTTTTTAACGGTTCGGCGGTTGATGGCCAACAGAACAAGCATGGCGATATACAGACACGCACCAATGGTCATCCAGCGGGTTGCGGTATTGCGCCAGTCAGAGGAATTGTAGGGCGCGCTGGGGACACCGGACTCCTCCAGCAATTTGAGCTGTGTGCTGCCGATAACATATTCCGCGACAACAGGATAATTTTCTACAACAGATTGCAGTACATCATAGGCAAGCTGAGGATCCCAGGAGATAACGCTGATTTGAAAAAGGTTGGTGTTGCCCAGCATTTTGGCGTTGATCGTTCCGGGGACATAGGGAAGTCCCAGATCATTGGCAACCACCCGGTTCAGGGCACCACTGGTGACGATATAGGGGAAGGTGGCACTAAGCTGTTGCGCCGAGATCTGATTATAGTACTGGCTGGTGGAAATGTTGGTGGCAGGCTTGTCGGCTGTAACCACGAAGGAGGCGGTTGCCCGATAGCTGGGGGAATAGCTTCTGTTGGCCTGAAATACCCCGAAACCGCTGAACAAAGCAATAAGTACCAGTCCGACCCACCAGGTCTTCAAAAATTCCCTCCAAATGCCTAATAGGATCGCACCAAAATCCACCGGATTGTTGCTTCCTTCAGGGGAGGATGTTCCGTTTACACGCATACTGAATCTCCAATCTGTAGGTGTCGTTCCGCTCAGGGAGTCGTCTTGTCCTCTTCGGATTCAGGCTCGATCTTTCCATGGATCTTACCGTAATTTTTGCCGTAGTTCTTTCCGTAACTATTGCTATAGCCCCTGCCATAGCGGTTTCCATAACCGTAGGCATGACCGTGTCCATAACCATAGCCGTAACCATAGCCATATCCGTAGCCTGCGCCGTAGGCTTTAATGTATCCGGTGATGCCCTGACGGACATTGTTATAGATACAGCCCAGAAGATTGCTTCCGGTCTGTTGGAGCTGGTCAATGGCATCGTTAATGTAGCAGGCTTCCACGGCATCCTGCTCCACCACAAGGATGCAGGCATCGACCAGACTGGCAATGGACTCCGTTTCAGCCACAAGACCCATGGGAGCGGTATCCAGAATCACATAGTCAGCGGAGGCAACCAAACAATCCAACAGATCCTTCAGGTTGTCCAGACCAACCTGGGTCATAACACCGCTACGCCCTTTGTAAGAGAAAACAACCTTCAGGTTTTTGCTGCCACCGATGGGTACAGGCTGAATGGGTGTTCCCTTGTGAATGGCGATGGCAAGATCGGAGCGTCGGTAAGCAGTTGTGGACACTTCAAAAATCTTGTGCTGGGCGGGCTTCCGGAAGTCGCAGTCCAGAAGCAGGACCTTATTCCCTTCCTGAGCAAGAGACAGTGCCAGATTTGCCGCTACAGTGGATTTACCCTCATTTTCCGTTACACTGGTGACCAAGACGGTTTTTGCGCCGTCTTTATCCAGCGCTCTGCGGACACGGGTTGCGGTCATACGGACGGATTCTGTGTAATTAAAACTCAGGGTGGTGTTGGTGATACAAAGGGAGCAGCGGCTGCGCTTGATAAAAGCACCCAAGGTCTTAAACTTTCGCTCGTGATTGATGGAACCCAGAAGCTTGGCATCAATCTTGCTCATCATTTCATTTTCTGTTTTCACCGTATCCCGGTAGAAAGATAAAAGACCGAATACTGCCAAGGCTAAGGCTCCTGCCAAAATGGCACCGGTTTTCATTGTTCCGGAGAGATTGTTGTAGTTGGAAGGCGCGGTGGGTACCGTTGGAGATTGAATGACCTGAATATGAATATCCTCCAGCAGTTCGTTACAAAGGTCCTGAGAAATGGACATGACCGAGTTGATCCCTTCATAGGCCAGTCTGGGGTCATCCGCTTTTACGGTGACGGTCATCAGGTTGGAGGATTGGACGGTAGCGACAGATACCTCCGCGTTGAACTTCTCTACCCCCAGATCCCGGCATACACGGGTTTCCAAAATGTCACTGTCAATGACGATGGTAAGGCTTTCCGTCATGGTTTCCGCGGCGGAAAGGCTGTCAGCGATTACATTGTTGCTGATACCGCTTCTGCGTACAACAAAGGTGGTGCTGGAGGTATACATAGGTACGAAGGTCATACGGACATAAATGCCCGCGATCATGGCACCCGCAATGATCGCCATACAGATGGGAAGCCATTGCCTTGCCAGATCCCGCAGGATCGAGTCCAGGTTGAAATGATCGGAGCTTCGCACCGTATCTCTGGCTTTATTCTTTGAACGATGGTCTGTTTGCATGATTTCACCTTATTCCTCTACCACAACGATCAGCCGGACACTACCTTTATAACCTTCCTCTGAGGTGTAGCTGTACAGGATTTCATATACACCGGGGGTGGAGCTGTCCATGTTGTTCACAATTTGGATTTTATTACCGGGAATCGGCTCGTAATCCCTGTCATCTTCCGGAATAAAGCTGCCCCTGTAAGCTTTCCATGTATAACTCCGGGAGTAAATGGTCAGGCTGTCTAAATAATCAACGGGATCGATCTCTGTTCCCACGGGGACATAGAGGATGTACTCTTTCAGGGAAAGATCGGGGCGACCGGCTTCGCTGGTGTTAAAAAACTCTACCGTGACAGGCATATTGATTGTGTCACCGGCACTGTTGGAAAACTGCAGCCGCATGGCATAAGCGCCGGTCAGACCGCCTGCAAGCACCTGAGTGGTGTTGCTGTGACTGCCCTCCAGGGTCAAAAGCACAGAGTCAGAAATATCTCCATCCAGGCAGTCATACACATGGATGCGGGACAAAAGAAGCTGGTTGCGGTTCAGACCAACGGACAGCGGTCCGGTAAGAGTGACTCTCGGGGGGGTATAATCGCTATAAGATACCTGTCGGGTGACTTTTGTTACATTACCAGCTTTGTCGAAGGCGGCGATGGTAGCTTCTCGAACATTATTCTGAGAAAAGTTTCCCAGAGTTTCCACCAGCAGGCGGTCTGTAACATCGCCGTCTTGTTCGTCTATGGCGGTGATGCCCCGCAATATGGCTTCCTCTCCATCGTTGATGCTGATAACGATGTGGGATTCTTCCATGGTAATAACGGGTTTGACATTGTCTGTGGTGCGCCAGGAGTTAATGGTCATACCACAGAAAATAAGGGAGGTGATGATACACAGGGTAATACAAATGACACGAACGATTTTAACCATAATACTGACACCAATTCCTTGATTTCATCTGTTTGTGGGTTCTTTCGGAGGGCTCAAAAGGGCATACCTCCAGATAATATATCTACTGTATTGTACGACAATCCCTCTTTTTTGTCAATGGATTAAGGCGTATTTAAGGAAAAAAGGAGTGATACCGACAAAATCAGCATCACTCCCGGAAAATTTATACGGTTTTTTTCTTGGTGGCAACTTCCATCAGGCACTTGGCAAGGAACGCTTCGGGAGTCATGGCCCCCAGATCCTCGCCGGAGCGGGTGCGGACGGAAACGGTGCCGTTTTCCATATCCCGGTCGCCCACGACCAGCATATAGGGGATCTTCTGCATCTGGGCTTCCCGGATCTTGTAGCCCAGCTTTTCGCTTCTCAGGTCGCCCTCGGCACGGATGCCCGCGTCTTTGAGCTGCTGCACCAGAGCCTTGGCGTATTCGTGGGCACGGTCGGTAATGGGCATGACCTTGACCTGAGTGCCCATGAGCCACAGGGGGAGAGCTCCGGCATACTTCTCAATGAGCAGAGCAAGCGTACGCTCGTAGCAGCCCATGGAGGTGCGGTGGATGATATAGGGATGCTTCTTCTGACCGTCGGAGTCCACATATTCCATGCCGAACTTCTGGGCAAGCAGCATATCGATCTGGATGGTAATGAGGGTATCCTCCTTGCCGAACACATTCTTGATCTGAATGTCCAGCTTGGGGCCGTAGAAGGCTGCCTCGTCAATGCCCACCTCATACTTCACGCCCAGATTATCCAGAATGGTCTTCATGGTGGACTGTGCCAGCTCCCACTGCTCCTTGGTGCCCTCATACTTGATACCAGCCTTGGCGGGATCCCACTGGGAGAAGCGGTAGGAGCAATCCTCCTCCAGACCCAGAGTTTCCAGACAATATTTAGCCAGATCCAGGCAGCCCTTGAACTCCTCCTCCAACTGATCGGGACGAAGAACCAGATGCCCCTCAGAAATGGTGAATTGGCGCACACGAATCAGACCGTGCATCTCGCCGGAGTCCTCGTTGCGGAACAGGGTGGAAGTCTCGCCGTAGCGCAGGGGCAGGTCACGATAGGAGCGGGCCTTGCTGAGATAGACCTGATACTGGAAGGGGCAGGTCATGGGGCGCAGAGCGAAGCATTCAGCTTCCTCGTTGTCGGGGTCGCCCATGATGAACATACCGTCCCGGTAGTGATCCCAGTGACCGGAGATCTTATACAGATCCCGCTTTGCCATGAGGGGGGTCTTGGTGAGGATATAGCCCCGCTTCTGTTCCTCGTCCTCGATCCAGCGCTGCATAAGCTGAATGGCTCTGGAGCCGTTGGGCAGCAGGATGGGAAGACCCTGACCGATGGACTCTACGGTGGTGAAGTAGTCCAGCTCTCTGCCCAGCTTGTTGTGATCCCGCTTCAGAGCCTCTGCCTGCCGGGTGAGGTATTCCTCCAATTCTTCCTTGGAGGGGAAGGCGATGCCATAGATTCTCTGGAGCATCTTCCGGTTGGAGTCTCCCCGCCAGTAAGCGCCGCAGCTCTTGGTGAGCTTAAATCCGTTGTGCTTCACTCTGCCGGTGTGATCCAGATGGGGGCCTGCGCACAGGTCGGTGAAATCCCCTTGGGTATAGAAGGAGATGACCGCGTCTTCGGGCAGGTCGTTGATCAGCTCTACCTTGTAAGGCTCGTTCAGACCTTCCATATAGGCGATGGCTTCTGCTCTGGGCTTTTCGCTGCGCTCCAAACGGATACGCTCCTTGCAGATCTTCTTCATCTCAGCCTCGATCTGTGCCAGATGGTCGGGGGTGAAGGAGAAGGGAGCATCAAAGTCATAATAGAAGCCTTCGTCAATGGCAGGGCCGATGGCAAGCTGAATTTCGGGCCACAGCCGCTTGACAGCCTGAGCCATAATGTGAGAGCAGGTGTGCCAATAGGTCTTTCGGTATTCGGGATTTTCAAAGGTGTACAGATTTTCTTCGGACATAACAGTTTCCTCCTTTTTTCTTAGGGACAGGAAATAAAGAAACCCCACCCCTGAACAAAATCAGGGGTGGGATACAAATCGTATTCCACGGTTCCACCCTGGTTGCGGCATAAAACCGCCACTCATTGCCGCTGTAACGGGCGAACCCGTCCGATCATTTCCGGTCGGCGGCTCAGAAGTGGTACAACTCCGGACAGGGGCGCAGGTTCCTTCCAGCAAACAGAACCCTCTCTGGTCGTCTTTTCCGGGGCGCAGGTCTTCGTCAAAGCCATTTATGAGGGCATTTTAGCACAAAAAGCCTCGGCTGTCAACGAAAAACAATGCTATTTTCAGAAAGGGGTGGTTGGTGAAATAAGGGATAAGGTATTTATATCTTTATTCCCTGAGATCCTGTGAATCCGCTTCCAATTCCTCCAAGGCGGCACGAACAGCGGCAATGACGAAAGCGGAAAAGGTACAGTCCTTCTCTTGAATGGCAGCTTCAACCCCTTCGATCACATCTGCGGGGAAACGAATGGTTTTGTTGATGGTGGGAGGAATGGACGGAATTTTGAATTTACCCATAATGATACCTCGCAATGCATTTGTATTGCTGATATCATAGAGCAATACCTTTGGAAAATATGCATTGCAAATGCAATGCATATATGATACAATTAACTAAATGCGAAAGTGAGGTGCAGTTATGGAATTGTACGAAGAAATGCTGTATGGGATGCTGGTGCGAGGAGAGATTAAACTGACTTTTACAGAGGGGGAAAAGTGTGTTTCCGCTTTATTGCAATCGAATTGTTATAGGGCTTTACAGGAAATCAAGGCTATTGTGCAGGATGAATCGCTGGAAGATCCCGAATGCTTTATGAAAATTGAGGAGATCATTTGTGTGCTTGAAGAACTTGGAAGCGACGGGGGAAACAGGCATGATTTTGGCTAGGAGGTAAATGGTTGCTTGTCAGCCTCCAAAATCCAGGAGCAATCAGATTTCCGTTCCTTCATGCCGCAAAAGCCACAGCTTTCGCTCCACCCCTCCGGCGAAGCCTGTAAGCTTACCATCTGCCCCCAAAACCCTGTGGCAGGGGATGATAATGCTGATGGGATTGCGCCCAACGGCACTGCCTATGCTCCGGGCTGATGAGACAGACAGACCTAAGCGCACAGCCAGCTCTCCGTAGGTCACGGTTTGTCCATAGGGGATCTGCTTCAAAAGCTCCCAGACACGCATCTGAAAGGGTGTTCCCACAGGAGCAAGGGGGATGGCGGTAAGGTGGGGTTGGTTGCAGGAAAAATAGTCCTCCAACCAAAGGCTTGCCTGCCGCAAAATGGGATGCTCCGGGTCAAGGGGAAGGTTGGCGAGGGAATCGGGGTCAAAATGACATTGCCCCTCCATGTATAAACCGGTGAGCGCAAAGTCTGTAGCTGTGAGTGTCAGCCGTCCAAGAGGGGAGAGCACAAAGGCTTTTGCGGAGTTGTGCTTCATTGAGCAGACCTCCTTTTAGTTGTATTATACAGGAAAGGGACACAAAAGCGCAAGAAGCTGACATAGGGAAAATTGATTTATCTTCTTCGCCCTCCTAAAAAATATTTTTCTTTTTTTCGTTTTTATGCTTGCATTTTGGGGAGAAGTCTGGTATTATATTAGCCGTGTCCGTCTGGACTTATCAGGCGATTTTTTCATGGATTGGAGGTGCAGCTAAATGGCTAAGTGCGATGTTTGCGGCAAGGGCGTTACCTTTGGTATCAAGGTTTCCCATTCCCACAGAAGATCCAACAGAATGTGGAAGCCCAATGTAAAGCGCGTCAAGGCAATCGTGGACGGTACTCCCCGCCATGTGCACGTCTGTACCAGATGCCTCCGCTCTAACAAGGTTGAGCGCGCTATCTGATTGTAGATCTGATGTGTACAATAAATTACGGTATCACTTTTCGTGGTGCCGTTTTTTATTGCCTTTTTATTAAATTTCACCCGGAAGCAAGCTGCCTCCGGGTGTTTTTGGGGGATCAATCTCCCGCACCGGCTTTGAAATTGTAAATGGGTCGCAGGATCATTTGAATGTCTGCCGTGGGGCCAATGTTTTCCACGATGCTGCTCATATCCTTATAAGCCATGGGACATTCATCCAGTGTTCCTCTGCCTACTGAGGTTGTAAAAATCCCCTCCATCTGCTTTTTGTACTCCGAAACGGTGAAGGCCTCCTTTGCCGCGCTCCGGCTCATAAGGCGACCTGCTCCGTGGGGGGCAGAGAAGTTCCAGTCAGGGTTGCCTTTCCCGATACAAAGAAGGCTTCCGTCCCGCATATTCATGGGAATCAGCAGCCGCTCTCCTGCCTGAGCGGAAACGGCACCCTTTCGCAGGATTCGCCGCTGGATGTCAATGTAGTTATGAATGGTGGCAAACCGCTCTGTCACATGAAAGCCCATGCCTTTGATAATCGTATCCGCAATGGCACTGCGGTTCAGCTCCGCAAAGCTCTGGGCAATGGCCATGTCGTGCAGATATTGCGCCATCAGCTCCCCGTCCAAATATGCCAGCTCTCTGGGGGCGTAGATGCCCTTTTCCTTTAAGCTGAGGTTCGCCTGCTTTTGGTAGTGGCTTGCGATTTCCACGCCCATATGCCGGGAACCGGAATGGATCACCAGCCAAATGCTGCCGTCCTGCCCCTTGTTGGCTTCGATAAAATGGTTGCCGCCGCCCAAGGTGCCGATGCTGCGGTAAGCCCGATCCTCGTCAATGTGCTTATGACAGTAAAGCCGGGACAGGTCAATTTTATCAGCGTAGGGATGGGGCTTTGTTCTTACCGCAAAGCCGGAAGGAACACCCTCCCGAATCACCCGATCCAGCTTTTGCGGCTCTATAAATTTCTCCTTTAAGCGGATGGCTTCCATGCCGCAGCCGATGTCTACGCCTACCAGATTGGGACAGATCTTGTCCCCAACAGTCATGGTGGTTCCAATGGTGCAGCCTGCTCCGGCGTGAATATCCGGCATCATTCGCACAATACTGCCTTCCGCAAAGGGCTGGTTCAAAAGCCCCATGACCTGAGAAATGGACTCCTGGTCAACGATATCGGTAAACACCTTTGCCTCGGCGTATTTTCCTCTTAATTCTATCATTTCGGTTTCCTCCTTTCCCAAAGAATGGGAACACTTGTGCCGCCTGTGGCAAGCGGCGATTTATTCGTTGATCTATGGATTGGGAATATACCCCAAAGAAATTGCTTTGCCTTACTGTCGCCTTGCCAGATAATGCTCATCGCCTTGCCGGTAGTAGGGACAGCGGGCTTTGGGAGTGACGAAAAAACGATAGACCTCGTCCTCGTCCAAGTCCATATTACAATAGTATTCTTCATACTCCTCGTCGTAATCGTAATGCCAGCAAGTCTCGCAAAGACTTTGATCCATGTTTTTTCGCTCCTTTCAACGCGTTTGTATTTTACATGATATGCTCCTCGGCGCAGTTGTCTACCACCCGCACGCCCATTTCTTCCCGGTCAGCCACGGAAAACATAGCGATGCTGGTTTCGTCAAATTTGGGACACAGCCGCTTCTCCGGCTCTAAGCGCAGATCCACAGTTTTACTGCTTTTCTTATCTTTCATTCGTCTCACCTCAAAGGTAGTCTTCCCCAAAGGTGGTGCGTTACCCACCCAAAAGACCAATAGAGAAAGCAAAACGGCACCTCTTGTTCAGAAGTGCCGTTTTATTACGAACTGAATGATCCGAATCTGCCGAATTGTGATCAGGGCAGGATGTTCAGAGCCAGAACCAGAGCAGCGAAGCCCAGAGCCAGCCACTTGGTGCTCTTAGCCAGCTTGCTCTTGTCGCCGCCGGACTTGGACATATAGTTCTCCTTGCTGCCGCCAGCCAGTGCGGTGGACAGACCGTTCTCCTTACCGCTCTGCAGAGAAACAACAGCGATCAGGGCAACGCAAACAAGGACTAATAAAACAGCAATGATTGTCTTTGCAACTTCCATGATGTACCTCCATACGCCTTACATGGCGTCTGCCATATTTATCGGCATACGGCAAGCCGAGTTAATATCCTTGGGTTTTCCAATCAATAGCCGTACTATCATATCACAAGAAATGAGAGATAGCAAGCACAATTTTCTGATTTTTTGGAAAATTTTCCTTATTTTGTGACCCAGTTGCCGGTTGCCAGGCAGTTGAGATAGGCGTTGATAAAAGGATCCAGCGCGCCATCCATAACGGCGTTTACATTGGATGTCTCACAGCCGGTGCGGGTATCCTTTACCAAGGTATAGGGCATAAATACATAATTTCGGATCTGGCTGCCCCATTCGATCTTCTGCTGAACGCCCTTGATGTCGGAGATCTTTTCCAGATGCTCCCGCTCCTTGATTTCCACAAGCTTGGAGCGCAGGATACGCATACAGGTTTCACGGTTCTGGAACTGGCTCCGCTCCGTCTGACAGGCGACAACAATGCCTGTGGGCTTGTGGATCAAGCGAACGGCGGAGGAGGTTTTGTTGATGTGCTGACCACCGGCACCGGAGGAACGGTAGACCTGCATTTCGATATCCTCGGGGCGAATCTCCACATCGTCGGAGTCATCGGTAATCTCGGGGATGACCTCAATGGCGGCAAAGGAGGTCTGCCGGCGGGCATTGGCATCAAAGGGGGAGACACGCACCAGACGGTGAACGCCGTTTTCCCCTTTCAGAAAGCCGTAGGCATTGGGGCCGCAGATCATAATGTCAGCGGATTTCAGTCCAGCCTCGTCGCCCTCCTGATAGTCCATGATCTGATAGGTGAAGCCGTGTGCTTCTGCCCAGCGGGTATACATTCTGTAAAGCATCTGACACCAGTCCTGAGCTTCTGTGCCGCCAGC
>JAZNYB010000277.1:0-3227 GCA_045594185.1 Faecousia sp.
AATCATTTTTCAGGATATAAACATGGACAGCTGCTCCAGTGCCGTCTGAATACTCCCGGCTGTGACGGTTGTTGCTGTTGCCATATCACGATTCAGCAATGCCTGATACAAAGACAGTTTCGTTTCATACAATTGCCTGCATCCAAAATGCTTGCCGCAAATGGTCCACAGATAAAGGCTTTCTATCCGGAAAGAATGGTATAATAGAGGCAAAAGCATATTGCCGCTGAGGACTGCCAGTTCATGGTGAAAAGCAAACACTGCTTCTGCAGTCTTCTCCGGATTTTCTGCCTTTGCAATGGCGTCCAGATACAAACCAAGATTCTCCAATTCCTCATCGGAAGAATGGTTGATCACCTGTTCCATGCAAAGGGTTTCCAAAGACTTCCTCACCTGAAGCAAAGAAACCACTTCATTGCGGCGCATGGCCCCACCATTGTAGCGCATAATGGCAAGCAGAGTCTCTACGGTTCCTTTACGGCGATAATCGCAGACAAATGCGCCCTTTCTGGGAAGAACCTCTACAAATCCCAGTTTTTCCAGTTCAATTAGTCCCGCAGATACAACCGGCCGACTGATTCCCATCTTGATGCATAAGTCTCTGGCAGAGGGAAGCTTCTCTCCTACTGCCAACTCACCGGACAGGATCATATTCTCAATTTGCTGCACAAACCGTTCTGTTAATGAAACATTTGTGATTTTCGTAAAACCCATAGGACTACCTCCAGCAAAATCTGGTATTACCAGTATCCAGTTAATCCTATCTTACGGGAAATTAATCAAAATAGCAACTATAAATTTCGGTAAAACGCCGATTCTACAACAGATTATTGAAATAAAACAGAGTAAATGTTATTCTATAGTTAGAAATCTACTGGTATTACCAGAAAAGGAGGAACCCTATGAATAAGCATTTCGATGTCATTGTGGTAGGTGCCGGTAATGGTGGACTGGCAGCTGCCGCCAACACCGCGAAAGCCGGGCTGAAAACACTGCTTCTGGAAAAGCACAACATCCCCGGCGGTTGTGCCACCAGCTTCCGCAGAGGCCGCTTTGAGTTTGAGCCTTCCCTCCATGAGCTTTGCAGCGTCGGCACCGCAGAAAAACCGGATCAGGTCTACAAGGTCTTCGATGACCTGGGTGCCAAACCCAATTGGTGCTATGAGACAGGTCACCTGTTCCGTGCCATCGTCAAGGGCGAAAACGGCTACGATGTCCGTCTGGAAGCCGGAATTGAAGACTTTTGCAACAGCGTGGATGCCGCCGTCCCCGGAAGCCGCGCCAGCGTCCGTAAATTCGTGGATCTGAAGCCCAAGATCGATGCCGCCATTGACTATATCTACGCCACCAAGGGCAACCCCAACGGCTTGGTCATGCTGTTGAAGCATGCCGATTTCATGCGTACGGCTGGTCACAGTGTGGAGCAGGTCATGACTGCCTGCGGCATCCCCGAAAAGGCACAGAATATCATCTGCACCTACTGGGGCTATTTGGGCGTCCCCACGGATGAACTGAATGCCATGCACTTCCTGAATATGCTCTATGGCTATATGGTGGATGGTGCCGCTATGCCCAAGCACCGCAGTCATGAGCTTTCCCTGTCCCTGATCGACGTGATCCAGAAGCACGGCGGCGAGGTCTGGTACAACAGCGAAGTTACTCAATTCCTGTACAACGACGATGGCAGCGTGGCAGGCGTGGTTGCCAACGGAGAGAAGCTCTACTCCAAGGAAGTGATCTCCAACGTCATCCCCCACAACGTCTTCAACATGAGCCAGCTGGATAAGATTCCTGAACAGAATCTGAAGCTGGCAAACGCCCGTGAATTTGGCATTTCCGTTGCCACCATTTATCTGGGCCTGGACTGCACCGCGGAAGAGCTGGGACTGGAGGATTATACCGTATTTATCATGGGGCATCCCAATCCCAGAGTTCAGCATGATACCCGTGCAGAGGACGGTCTGTACATCGTCAACTGTCTGAACAATGTCATCCCCGATTCTTCTCCCGAAGGTACCTGCACCCTGTTCTTCACCATGCCGATCTTTGGTCATGACGTTCCCAAGGATCTGAAGCCCCAGGATTACAAGAAATACAAAAACGCTCTGGCAAAGAAGTACATTGAGGATGCGGAAAAGGTTCTGGGCATCTCCATCATGCCCCATATCGAGGAGATCAGTGTGGCTACCCCCGTTACCTTCGCCCGGTATCTGGGTACGCCCGAGGGCACCATTTACGGCTACAAGCTCTCCGGCTGGGACAACCTGATGGCCCGTATCGCCGGCGAAAAGGCTGACTACGCCATTCCCGGCCTGAGCTTCTGCGGCGGTCACTACATCCGGGGCGACGGCTACAGCTGCGCCTATATCATGGGTGATACCGTAGCCAAGAAGGTTGTCAAGAGACTGAAAGGAGGCGCTTAATATGGCACTGTGGAAACTGAACCCCATGGATTTCACCAAGATGAATCCCACCCGTCAGGCAAAAATTGAAGCTGCCCCTGCCAAGCCCCTGCCTGCCACCAATTCCTATGTTCCTAACCAGATCGCCAACGCCCTGCATCCCAAGGTGCAGTATCTGAAGGTGGTCAAAATTGAAGAGGAAGCCTGTAATGCCAAGCGTTACTATCTTGCTCCCAACGAAGAAAAGGGCACCAAGGCTCTTGCCTGGTTCAGTGCCGGTCAGTATCTGTCCATCACATTGAAAATCGGCAATATGACTCTGACCCGGCCCTATTCCCTCGCTTCTTCTCCCCGGGAATCTCTGGAGGGCATCTATATGCTGACTATCCAGAAGGTAGATGGTGGTCTTGCTTCCCAGTTTATCCATGATAACTGGCAGGTAGGTACCGAAGTCACTGCCTCCGAGCCGCTGGGCAACTTTACCTATGAGCCGCTGCGGGATGCTACCACAGTTGTGGCTGTGGTGGGCGGCAGCTCCATCACCCCCTTCCGCGCTCTTGCCATGGCTATTGCAGACGGCGATGAGGACTGCGATCTGACCATTCTCTACGGCAGCCGCACTCTGGAGGACACCATCTTCCAGAAGGATCTGAAGGAACTGGAATCCAACTGCGCTCGAATCAAGCTGGTCAACATCTTCAGCCACGAGGAGCGGGAAGGCTATGAGCATGGGTTCATCACCGCCGACCTGATCAAAAAATATGCCCCCGAAGGGGAGTATTCCCTTTTCGTCTGCGGTCCTCAGGTCATGCGCAAGTTCGTGGA
>JAZNYB010000278.1:0-20741 GCA_045594185.1 Faecousia sp.
GCAAGATGCTCCATCAGCTCTTGTGACGATACAGGATGCTCCTCGTGGGAGTTGCGTTCCAGATAATCCTTAATGTAAAGCAGTGTCAGCTTTTGTCCCTCGGTTCTTGCCATGTTATCAGCTCCTTTTTCTTCAATATACCACAGAACTGCAAAAAATGGAATAATTCCGTTGAGCTATCCCAGAAAAAATGTTATAATAACCGCACTCAATAACAGGGGGTTCCATATGCCTTATTTTGGATGTCATCTATCTGCCTCTAAGGGCTACAGTTCCATGGTAGACACCGCCCGCAGTATCCATGGAGACACTTTCCAGTTTTTCACCCGCAATCCCAGAGGAAGCCGAGCAAAGGCTCCTGACAGGGCAGATGCTTTGCACGCCGGAGAGAAAATGTCCGCTTTAGATTTCGGACCTTTGGTCGCCCATGCGCCTTATACTATGAATCTATGCACAAAGGAAGCAGAAGCCAGGAACTTTGCCGCACAGATACTGCGGGAAGATCTGGAAAGGGTTTCTCTGCTTCCGGGAAATTATTACAATTTCCACCCCGGCAGTCATGTGGGACAAGGTCTGCAGACCGGCATCAGTCAAATTGCCGCCGCTTTGGAAAAGGCACTGGAGGATGATCTTCCTGTAACCGTTTTGCTGGAAACCATGGCAGGAAAGGGCAGCGAGATCGGTGGCAGTTTTGAAGAACTGGCTATGATCCTGAAGGCTGTTCCCACGGACAGTCTGGGCGTATGTCTGGATACTTGCCATATTTGGGATGGTGGGTACGATATTGTAAACAATCTGGACGGAGTTTTGGAGGAATTTGACCGGATCATCGGACTCGGTAAGCTAAAAGCCCTGCACATCAATGATTCAAAAAATCCTCTGGGCTCTCATAAGGATCGTCACGCCTGTTTGGGTGAGGGCTTCATAGCACTCGATGCCTTTGCCCGGATCGTTGCACATCCGGCATTAAAGGATCTTCCCATGATTTTAGAGACACCCAATGAGCTGGATGGTTACGCCAAAGAGATCCAGCTTCTTCGCTCCATGGAGAATTTATAAAAACTTAATTTGACTTTTTTGTATCACCATCGTATTCTTAAATCATCTCCGTTGAAAGGATGTGGCTTTTTGGACGGCTTCTATGCGCTGATACAATCTCTGGGCGAGCTTCCTCTGGGAAGTCATACCTTCGCTCAGCTTTACTGCGGATTTATTCGCTATCTTCTCCCCTTTTTAGCTCTTGTGATCCTCTTTCGTTGTGGCAGGAGTCTTATGACCTTCCGCAAAGAGCCAGAGATTTGGGGTTGGCTGTGTCTTCCTGACGGCAACGAGCTTCCTGTTACCCATTGGGAAAATGTGATCGGGCGGCACAAGGGCTGCGACATCGTCATTGACCTGCCTACCATCTCCCGAAACCACGCTGTTTTGACCCGCTATGATGACGGAAGCTGGACGATCAGCGACATTGGCTCCAAGGGGGGCATTAAGGTCAACAAAAAGAAAATCTCCATCTGTGCCATAGAGCCGGGAGATGTGATTTCCCTCAATGGTTTGGATATAACTTTAGAGCCTATTACAAGGAAACAGGAAAGCTATCAGACCTCCCTGCGGACAAAGGCAGGCGCAGGTTTTCACCCGGGGCTCACTTTGACTGTTTTGACCCTGTTCCAGTTTTTTATGGGTGTGCAGATTCTTTTTACTGCCGGGACAGAGCATATGCACCATATTTTTACCGGCTTTGCCTGTCTGACAGCAATCCAATGGATTTTGTTTTTATTCTATGCCGCTATTCGAAGAAGGGGCTATGAGGTAGAGATCATTGCTTTCTTTTTAAGCACCCTTGGCATGGCGGTTATTGCCACCGCCGCGCCTACGGAGTCAATAAAACAAATTCTCGCCATGGGCATGGGGCTTGGGGTGTTTCTCACGATTGGGTGGTCTTTGCGGAATTTAGAGCGGGCACAAAAGATCCGCTATCTTGCCTCCGCCGCTGGCATTTTGCTTCTGATTATCAATCTGATCTTTGGTGAGGAGCGATACGGCGCGAAGAACTGGATCATGCTGGGTTCCTTCTCCTTTCAGCCCTCGGAGCTGGTAAAGTTGTGCTTTATCTTTGCTGGGGTTTCCACTATGGATCGCATCGTTACCAAAAGAAACCTCACCCTGTTCATCATCTACTCCGGCGTAGTTTGCGGTTGCCTTGCCCTTATGAACGACTTTGGTACCGCCATCGTCTTTCTGGCAGGATTTGCCATGATTTCCTATCTTCGCTCTGGCAACTTCGCAACCATTGCTCTGTTGGGAGCTGTTGGCGGCTTCGGTGGAGTCACTGCGCTGCGCTTCCTGAAGCCCCATGTGCTGCGCCGGTTCTCCTCCTGGCGTCATGTTTGGGAAGTACCCCTTGCGGGAGGCTATCAGCAGACCAGAGCCATGATGTGTATTGCGTCCGGTGGGCTGTTTGGATTGGGGGGCGGAAATGGCTGGCTCAAATATGTAGCTGCCAGCGATACGGATTTGGTCTTTGCCACGGTTTCCGAGGAATGGGGACTTCTCATGTCCATTATGATGGTTTTGAGCATTGTGATTCTGGTGGTATTTGTGGTGCGCTCCGCTCCACAGGGACGAAGCAGCTTTTATACCATCGGCGCCTGCACTGCCGTGACATTCCTGACTGTGCAAACCATTTTGAATGTACTTGGCACTGTAGACATACTGCCGCTTACCGGCATTACCTTTCCTTTTGTCTCCAACGGCGGATCCAGCATGATTTCCGCATGGGGCATGCTTGCCTTTATTAAGGCGGCTGATACCAGGCAAAATGCCAGTTTTGCTGTCAGACTGCCCTCCAGAAGAAGGGAGGATGAAGATGAATAGGATCGCCTCACGCACAAAAACAGCCCTTCTGCTGGCTCTGCTCCTTGTGGCAGGAATGGTGTTTTTTCTGGGGGAATATATGATCAAGTCCTCCGACTGGGTGGTTTTTTCAGGAAGTCCCCATGTTTACAAGGGCGGCAATCTGGACTGCGGTACTGTAACTGACCGACACGGTGAACTGCTTTTGGATTCCACCCAAGGAAGAACCTACAGCAGCAGTGAGCTGATCCGCAAATCCACCCTTCACCTTCTGGGAGATCGCTACGGCTATATCAGCGCACCCGCCCTATCCGCTTACAGCAGCGAAATGGCTGGTTTTGACAGGATCAACGGACTTTATTCTGCCGGCGGCACAGGAGGAACAGCACAGCTTACCATCAGCGCAAAGGTGCAAAATACCGCACTGGAAGCTCTGGGTGACAGGAAGGGCGTTGTAGCGGTGTACAACTTCAAAACCGGAGAGATCCTTTGCGCCGTGTCCTCCCCCACCTATGACCCGGACAATGAACCGGACATCAAAAATGACACCACCGGGGCTTACGACGGCGTGTATGTAAACCGGTTCACCCAATCCACCTACACGCCTGGATCGATATTCAAGGTTGCCACTGCCGCCGCCGCGCTGAATGAGATCCCGAATATTTTGGAAAGAACATTCTACTGTGACGGGAGTTATACCGTTGGTGCTGATGAAGTAATATGCGCCGGAAAGCACGGTGATTTGACTCTGGAGCAAGCCCTTATGCGCTCGTGTAACTGCGCCTTTGCGCAAATTGCTCTGGAGCTTGGGGCAGATACTCTGACGGAATATGTGCAGCAGTACCACCTCACCCAGCCTGTGTCATTTGACGGTATCCGCACAACCACCGGGCATTTCGACATTTCCAATTCCCCGGATTTCCATGTAGCCTGGAGCGGCATTGGTCAGCATACAGATCTGATAAATCCCTGCCGCTATATGCTCTTTATGGGGCAGATCGCGGGAGGCGGCACAGCAGCCACGCCTTATCTCGTAAGCTCCGTATCCTCCGGTCTTCTAAGCGGCTACACAGCAAAGACCTCTATGACAGACCGAATCATGTCCACCTCCACGGCATCACAGCTACAAAGCATGATGCGCACATCTGTAATAAAGATATACGGCGATAAAAATTTCCCGGACATTGAAGTCTGCGGCAAGTCCGGCACTGCTCAGGTAGGCAGTGGTCTTGAACCCAACGCAACCTTCTCCGGGTTCTGTCTGGATACGGATCATCCTTACGCTTTCGTGGTGTTCGTGGAAAATGGGGGCAGCGGCAGTGAAGTTTGTGTCCCCATCCTTTCAAAAGTCCTTTCCGCCTGTGTGGAGGCTATGGGCAATCCCTGAATATCTCCCAACAGTCACATTTTCCCCGCTCCCTGCATAGGCTATGGCAGGGGGCGGTTTTATGTGGCGTTGTAATCAGGTTTATTCCGGCTTTCTGTTTGCCTTTGGCGCGGGGGTACTTTTGGGCAGCCTCATCGAGTCCGGCTTTTTATGTACACTTTTGATTCTTGCGGCTCTGGGCTTGGGCTGTGTCACCATGGGCAGGCGGCATTGATTTTCTTCAAACAGTCATAGTCTTGTCCAGCCACGCATATATAATAGGGAGAATTTGCGTAAGGAGTTGAGGGCAATGGACTTGACCTTTCAAAAAACACCCATTTCCTACTTGCGGACCACAGTCAGTCAGGCAGGCATACGGGAGGAAACCACGGAAGTTGTACTGCCTGACAGAGATCCCGATATTGGTCGGGTGATCAGTGCATGGGCGATTCCGGTAGTAAGAAGCAGGGAATTGCAATCGGGAAATATGACCGTTTCCGGGGGGATCAACGCCTGGGTACTGTACTCACCCGCCGACGGCGGCAACCCCAGAGCTGTAAATGCCTATATCCCCTTTTCCATGGGGTGGGATATTCCCGGAAATGAACAGGGGGAAGGAATGTGCGTAAGCTGTCGGATGCACGGCGTTGATGCCCGGATGATTGGCGCAAGAAAGCTGTTGATTCGTGCAACCGTAGCCTGTCACGGCGAAGCTTATTGCCAGACGGAGGCTGATTTTTATTCCCTGCCTGAGCCGCCAACTGATGTTGAAGTTCTGCGGCAGCATCTTCCCCT
The DNA here is from genome assembly GCA_045594185.1 of Faecousia sp. Taxonomy (GTDB): domain Bacteria; phylum Bacillota; class Clostridia; order Oscillospirales; family Oscillospiraceae; genus Faecousia. The sequence continues at coordinate 5,015 of JAZNYB010000278.1, forward strand.
TTCCCTTCCCAGTGAAATTTGCGATAAGCAGTTCCGTCTGGAAGAAATACTGGAAATGCCCGCCGGTGCGCCTCCTGTTTCCCAAATCGTTGCATGGCAGCTTGAACCTGCAATGACAGATTCCAAGGTCATGGGAGACAAGGTTGTTTTTAAGGGCAATCTGCGGCTCCATCTGATTTACATGACCCCGGAAGATCGCTTAGCGGTTTGGGACTTTGAAATTCCCTTTTCTCAGTACGCAGAGTTGACCCGCCATTATGACCGGGAGGAAGAAACGCAGTGTCGTAATTTAATCACAGAAGCCGACCTGACCATAAACGAGGAAACACAAGAGCTTTCCTTAAACTGTGGACTTTGTATTCAGTGTATGGTGCTGCAGGAGCAGCTTGTGGAGGTGGTCGCTGACCTGTACAGCCCCCACCGAGCTGTCACCACGCAAATTTCCTCCGTTCCTATTCGCGCAAGGCTGGATCACCAAAGACTCCATCAGCAAGCGGATATTTCCTTTCCTATCCATGGATGCACCATCATTGATGCCACTGCGCTACCCAGCCTGCCCAGAGTGAACCGTTCCGGGGACACTGCCATTGTGGAAACCCCGGTATGGTGCAACATTCTTTATTATGACGATGCCGGAACACTTCAGGGACGGCAGATCAGAGTCAACACTACCAAGGAGCTGAACCTTGCGTCTGGCTGTCCATGTAACGCCGGGAGCAATATTTCCGGCTCGATACAGTGGAACGGCGATGGAGGCGGAGTTGCCGTGCGTGTTCCCATAGAGCTTACGGTTGACAGCTACTCGCAACAAGAGCTTTCCATGCTCAGTGGTGCCGCGCTTGGAGAAAAATCTTGCCCCGATCCCAACCGCCCCTCTCTGATCATCCGCAGCCCAAAACCGGAGGATACTTTATGGTCCCTGGCAAAAGAGCATGGCTCTACCGTGGATGCTATCTGCAAAGCAAATCATATGAAACTGGGTCCCATAAAGGATAATACAATGCTTTTGATCCCTGTGGTTTGATTCGACTGTTATCCAAAAAGTCCTTTGCCCTGCCGCCAAATTTTACAGCGGCAGGGTGAATTTTTGTTTAATTGCACAAAAATTGTGACCGATTTTCTATCCTTACGCTAAGGTTTCACTTCAAATAATCCTTGCAATTTCCCAACATATTCTGTTATAATATCTGTGATGATAGCTGTAACGAAGTGCTTCGCGCACGGGCTTTCAACTATCACTCGTCCTATGGCGCGAGTGGAGATGACTGTTATACCGGTCAGCTCCATTTTTGTTTATGATGCCTTTTGGCAAAGTTTCAAAAGGTACACCAACCATATAACAGGAGGTATTCTTATGTACATTCTTGCAAACGGCAAGCTCATCACCCGTGATGCCGCAATGCCCTATCTGCCCGACGGCGGTGTAGTGATCGACGGCACAAAGATCATTGCTGTGGGCACTACTGCTGAGCTGAAAGCGCAGTACCCCGAGGCTTCTTTCGTTGATGCCAAGGGCGGTGTCATCATGCCGGGTCTGATCAACGCCCATACCCACATTTACAGTGCCCTCGCCCGGGGTCTTTCCATCAAGGGTAACAATCCCACCAACTTCTATGAGGTTCTGGACGGCACCTGGTGGGCAATCGACCGGAAGCTGGATCTGGAGGCTACCAGAGCCAGTGCTTATGCCACCTACTTAGACTGTATCCGTCAGGGTGTTACCACCATTTTTGACCACCATGCCTCCTTCGGCGAGATCCCCGGCTCTCTGTCTGTCATTGCTGAGGTTGGCAGAGAAATGGGCGTTCGCTCCTGCCTGTGCTACGAAGTCTCTGACCGTGACGGCGAGGAAAAAGCTTTGCAGTCCATTCAGGAAAATGCTGACTTCATTACCGCCTGTCAGAAGAACCCCGATCCCATGATGAAGGCTATGTTCGGTGGTCATGCTCTGTTCACCATCTCCGACAAGACCTTCGACCGCATGGTCGCCGCCAACGCCGGCAGAGCCGGTTATCATATTCATGTCTCCGAGGGCATGAACGATGTATATGATACCCTGCAGAACTACGGTCGCCGCCCTGTACAGAGATTGCAGGATCACGGCATTCTGGGTCCCGATACCATTTTGGGTCACTGCATCCATGTAAACATCGCTGAAATGGAGATCATCCGTGAGACGGGAACCTGGGTGGTCAACAACCCTGAATCCAACATGGGCAACGCCGTTGGCATCTCCCCGGTTCTGACCATGTATCAGAAGGGCGTTAAGCTGAGCATGGGCACCGATGCGTACACCCACGATATGCTGGAATCCATCAAGGTCGCTCTTTGTTCTCAGCGGCACAACGCTTGCCTTCCCAATGTAGGCTGGTGTGAAGTGACCGATATGCTCTTTAAGAACAACCCCGCCCTGACCCGCCATCACTTTGGCATTGATGTGGGTGTACTCCGTCCCGGTGCTGTAGCTGATGTCATCGTCATGGACTACAAGCCCTACACTCCCTTCTCCGATGCCAATATCGACGGTCACATGATCTTCGGTATGACCGGTCGCCAGTGCCAGACCAACATCATCAATGGCAAGATCCGTATGCTGGATCGTCAGTTTGTGGATATCGACGAGGAAGCCATCAACGCCAAGGTGCTGGAAAGCGCGAAGCGGGTATGGGGCGCGCTCAACGGTGAGACTTACTAAGCTATAAGGTAAAAACAGGAGGAACGATCTATGTCTGAGAAAATGTATCCCATTCCTTTCCGTTCTCTCATGAACTGGATTCTGGAAGAACACAAGCAGTGCGGCGAGATCTTCGGCGTTCACCGCTTCTATAAGGCTAACGCAGAAAAGACTCTGCCCATCTTTGGCGAGAAGCTGGAAACGCCTTTCGGTCCTGCCGCAGGTCCCAACACGCAGCTTGCTCAGAATATCATTGCCGCCTATGTTGCCGGCGCAAGATTCTTCGAGCTGAAAACCGTTCAGCAGATGGACGGTGCCGACCTTGCCGCCTGCGTTCCCCGTCCCTGCATTCTGGCACAGGACGAGGGCTACAACGCCGAATGGTCTACCGAATTGGAAGTTCCCCAGGCACTGGGCGAGTACATCAAAGCATGGTGCGCTCTGAAGATCCTGTCCAAGAAGCTGGGTCTGGGCGACCCCAACGGCTTCGTGTTCAATATGTCTGTGGGCTATGACCTTGCGGGCATTATGGGCGAGAAGGTCAACAACTTCATCGAAAGCCTGAAGGATGCTTCCAACCATCCCATCTTCAAGGAGTGTCTGGAAGTCCTGACCGAGCTGTTCCCCGAGGATGCGGAGTACATCGCCGCCATCAGCCCCAGAGTCTGCCGCTCCGTCACCCTGTCCACCCTCCACGGCTGTCCCCCTGATGAGATCGAGCGAATTGCCTCTTATCTCCTCAGCGAGAAGAATCTGCACACCTTCGTCAAGTGCAATCCTACCATTTTGGGCTACGAAAGTGCCAGAAGCATTCTGGACTCCATGGGCTATGACTACATTGCCTTTGACGATCACCACTTTAAGGAAGACCTACAATACAAGGACGCTGTCCCCATGTTCCACCGCCTGCAGGCATTGGCAGACTCCAAGGGGCTGGAATTTGGCCTCAAGCTGTCCAACACCTTCCCTGTGGATGTGAAGAACAAGGAGCTTCCCTCTGAGGAAATGTATATGTCCGGTCGCTCCCTGTTCCCCCTGACCATTGAAATGGCTACCCGGATCAGCCGTGAGTTTGATGGCAAGCTGCGTATCAGCTATTCCGGCGGTGCTGACTTCTTCAATATTGACCGTCTCTTTGATGCCGGCATTTGGCCCATCACCATGGCAACCGGCATTTTGAAGCCCGGCGGATATACCCGCATGGTGCAGATGGCGAAGAAGCTGGAAGCCGCTCCCTTTGCCGCATTCGCAGGCGTTGATCCTGAAAAGATCGCAGCCATGAGTAAGGCTTGCCGCACCGATCCCAGATCTGTAAAGCCTGTCAAGCCCTTGCCCAGCCGGAAGATCAATGAGGAAGTGCCTCTCATCGACTGCTTCAGCGCACCCTGTAAGAACGGCTGTCCCATTGAGCAAGACATCCCTGAGTATCTGGAGCTGTGCCGCAAGGGAATGTTCAACGAAGCTCTCAAGCTCATCACTGAGAAGAATCCCCTGCCCTTCATCACCGGCACCATCTGCGCACACCGCTGCATGGGCAAGTGCAGCCGCAACTTCTACGAGTCCCCTGTCCATATTCGTGATGCCAAGCTGGTAGCCGCTGAAAACGGAATTGACGCTCTCATGGCTTCTATCGCAAAGCCCGAACCCGTAGAGGGCAAGAGGGTCGCTATCATCGGCGGTGGTCCTGCCGGTATGGCAGCAGCCTACTTCCTGGGTCGTGGTGGCGTTGCCTGCACCATCTTTGAAAGAGAAGCTCACCTTGGCGGCGTTGTCCGTCATGTGATTCCCGGCTTCCGTATTTCTGACGAAGCAATTGAAAAGGATGCAGCTCTCATTCAGGCTTACGGCGCAGAGGTTCGTCTGAACACTCCTGCTCCCGCTGTTTCTGAGTTGAAGGCACAGGGCTATACCCACATTCTCTTTGCCACCGGCGCATGGAAGGCAGGAAGACTGGATATTCCCGGCAATGTTCAGGGGGTTATTGGCTGGATGAAGGAGCTGAAAGCCACCGGCGCTAAAGTTTCCGGTCATGTAGCCGTTGTTGGCGGCGGCAATACCGCTATGGATGCTGCCCGTCTTGCCAAGGAGCGTGGCGCGGAGTCTGTTACTCTGGTCTATCGCCGCACCCGCCGGTATATGCCCGCCGATGCTCACGAGCTGGAGCTGGCAGAGGCGGATGGCGTGAAGTTCCTGGAGCTGGTCGCCCCTGAAAAGCAGGAAAACGGCGTTCTCATCTGCCGCCGCATGATCCTGGGCGAGCCCGATGCTTCTGGACGCAGAAGTCCCGTTGCTACTGACGAAACCGTTGAGATTCCCTGCGATGTGGTCATCTCTGCCGTTGGTGAGAAGGTGGAAGACGGTATCTTCACGGAAAACGGCATTGCCCTGAACGGAAAGGGTCGTCCTGACTTTAACTGCGGCGAAAACATCTTTGCTGCCGGCGATGTGACCCGCGGTCCTGCTACCGTTGTTGAGGCTATTGCTGATGCTGCCAAGTTCGCTCAGATCGTCATTGGCAAGGCTCATTCCTATGAGATCCCCGCAGAGGCTAAGGCGGATTATGTGGATGCCGTTGCCAAGAAGGGTATTATGGCTGATCCCGCTGAGCCTGCAAAGGAAGGCGAGCGGTGTCTGAGCTGTCAGGTAAGCTGCCAGAACTGCGCCGATGCCTGCCCCAACAGAGCCAATGTGGTGGTCAAGCTGCCCGATGGAAGGCCCCAGATCATCCATGTGGACAAGATGTGCAACGAGTGCGGCAACTGCACCACCTTCTGCCCGTATGCTTCCCAGCCCTGTAAGGATAAGTTCACCCTGTTCCAGACAGAAAAGGATATGATCGAGTCCGGGAACAATGGCTTCCTGTTCCTGCCCGATGGAAAGATTCGTGTGCGGCTGTTTGGCATGAACGATTACACCGCTCAGGAGCTGCATGATCAGAACACTGCCATCAGTGCTTTGACCGAGACTGTTCGGGACCAGTATTCCTATCTGTACCGTTAATTTTATCCAAGCCATCTCAGACCGGGGGAGCGATCCTCCGGTCTTTTCACCCCCATGAATAAATACCAAACACAGGCGAAAGACTATTCCAAGGCACATTTAACCATAGTGAAAAAGTATACCAAAATCAGCTTTTTTGTCCTTGTAATTTGTTGCCGACTGTGGTAATATTCAGGTAGTTAAAGTGTTATCATGGGGAGGAAGTGGTTTGCCATGTCAGGCTTAAAAAATCTGGTTTGGTTGACACAGCTTGGTTTCTCTATTATATCTCCCCTTCTTGTGTGCATTTTCGGTGCGGTTTGGCTGCGGGAGCAATTCCAGTGGGGAGCTTGGATCGTTATTGTGGGGCTTTTTCTGGGACTTGGAGGGGCGTTCTCCGCAGGTGTCACCTTCTTTCGCTATACAAAACACATAACCAAGCCCGAAAAGAAAACGCCCCCGGTTTCCTTTAATGAACACGAATGACCGCACAGGAGGTAATCTTGTGAAAATCAAAAATCCCGTTTTCTCAGAAACACTCCCCATTCTTATTGGACAAGCCATCTGCGTGCCTTTGATGATTGGTGTATTTTATCTTTTGGACTTTTATGACCGTTCTGTTCTCCTGGGCGGCATTTTAGGCGGCGTTTTGGTGCTGGCTAACTTCTTTTTTATGGCCATTGGCACGAGCCTTGCCGCAGACCGGGCGGAAGAACAAAATGTCAAAGGTGGCATGGCAATTATCAATACATCCCGGGTTCTTAGACTGATTTTGATTTTTGTGATCCTTTTTGCCGCATCCAAGTCCGGTTTGTTTCATCGGCTGGCTATGGTTCTGCCCTTTGTTTTTCAATGGCCTATCCTTATGCTTAGTGAATTTTTCAGAAAGGCTGGTAAAAATAAGTCATGAGTATCAATGGCGCGAAAATTTATTTTACCATTCCCTTATTTGGTGGTATTCATATTACGCAAACCACGGTTTCACTTATTGTTGTTACACTTTTGCTGTGTATTTCCGGTATCCTTTTGGGAAGAAATTTGACAAAACGCCCTGGCAAAATGCAGGTCCTGACCGAAAAGATCATTTCCATGCTGCGAAACCTGGTTTGCGAAGTTATGGGGAAGCATAATGAACATTTCACCCCTATGATCGGCACATTATTCGTTCTGTCCATGGTTGGCTCTCTTATCGGTTTGACCGGATTTCTCCGTTCCACCACCGCTGACCTGAGTGTCGTCTTGACCTGGGCAGTTATGGTAAGTGTCTATATTTGGTACAGAAGCATTAAGGAAAACGGTTTCATGGGCTGGCTGAAGGGCTTTACTGAACCTATTTGGGTCATGACGCCTATGAATATCGTCTCCGAGATCGCTCAGCCCATTTCCATGGCATTCCGTCATTTTGGTAATGTATTTGGCGGTGGCGTTATTATGTCCCTGATTTACAGCGCGCTTGCCGGTCTTTCCAGTCTCCTTTTGAACCTGATCGCCTCCAATGGTGTGCTGCTGAGTCTGGTATTTGTTGTAATTGGTGTAGGACTTTATATTATGGGTATTAAAGCCAGAAAGCTGTCCATCCTCTGGAAGCTTTTGGGCGTTGTTGTCGCAATGATCGGAGGGGCTTCCCTTCTGGAAGCTCTTGGCACAGGGATCAGCATTCCCTTATTTCAGATCGGTCTTCCTGCAGTGCTGTCCCTGTATTTTGACCTATTCTCCGGTTTTATTCAAGCATTTGTATTTTGTCTTTTAACTATGGTGTATATCAGCGGAGCCTGTCCACCTCCTGTGGAGGAAAAGGACACGGACACCGCCGCTGAAGCATAAACTTCTTATTCTGCGCTCAGTATTATTCAAATCAATAAATTAGGAGGAACTTTTTTATGGAAGAAGCAATCGTAAAAGCCGCTTGCGCCCTGGGTGCCGGTCTGTGTATGGGTATTGGAGCCATTGGTCCCGCTATTGGCGAAGGCAATGCGGTAGGTAAGGCTCTGGAGGGTATGGCTCGTCAGCCCGAAGCCGCAAGTACCCTGCGTACCAATATGATCATGGGCTGCGCTATTACGGAAACCACCGGCATTTACTCTCTTGTCATTGCCATCCTGATTCTCTTCGTTCTATAAGCTGCCACTGTTTGCAATATTTTAGCGAAAGGAGTGGTGCGGCATGAACGAATTTACCAGTCTTATCAATCTGGATGTCTGGACTGCGCTGTTCACCCTGTGTAACACTGTTATCGTTTTTGTAGTGCTGAAAAAGTTTCTTTTTAAGCCGGTTCTTAAAATGATCGACGACCGGCAGAAAGAGATTGACAGCATTTACGAAGATGCTCATTCCGCAAAGGCAGATGCTGAAGCATTGCGGGAAAATTATACTGCCATGCTGTCCGCTGCCAATTCTGAGCGGGAGCGAATTATCTCCGAAGCCACCCGGCAGGCACAGCAGCGGGAGGAAGAAATCCTTCGGGATGCTCAAGCTCAGGCTGCCCGCACTCTGGATCGTGCCCAGGAAATGATCGAGATGGAAAAGAAGCAGGCCATGCAGGACTTAAAAGGTGAAGTCTCCGTCATTGCTGTAGACATTGCCTCTGCGGTTCTGGAGGAAGATGTGGACAGCACGAAGCACAGCCGTCTCATTGACAGCTTTATTGAGAATCTTGGGTGATCCGTTATGGTGTGTGTAAACGATTACAGCAGGGCTCTGTATGAATTGGCACAGGAAGATGGAATGGAAGAAATCATATTGCGGGAGATGGAGACGGTTTGCGGGCTTTTTGAGAAAAATCCGGAATATATGGCCCTTCTGGACACACCCGCCTTATCCAAAGAACAGCGTGTATCCCTGCTGGATGAAACCTTTGGTTCTCTTAGTGCCTATCATTTGAATTTTTTGAAGATCCTTTGCGAAAAGCATGGGATCAAGCAATACGCCGCCTGTGCTGACGGCTATAAAACTCGCTTCGATGAAGCCCACGGCATCCTTCGCGCCACCGCTATCACCGCAGTTGCCATGACGGAAAACCAGTGTTCCTCTCTGACCAAAAAGCTGGAGGGGATGACCGGAAAAACCGTTTATCTGGAGAATGTGGTAGATCCCAAGGTGCTTGGGGGCGTAACATTACGCTTCGGCGGAATGCAGTTGGATGGCAGCCTCCAGTCCAGACTGGACGAACTGCGGCAAAGCCTTATGGGCACCATCGTGTAAAGAAGGTGAATCAATGAACCTGAAAACCGACGAAATCACAAAAGTAATCAAAGACCAGATCAGAAGCTATGGCGTAAAAACAAAGCAAGACGAGATCGGCTATGTCATTCAGGTGGGTGACGGCATCTCCAAGGTTCATGGTCTGGATAAATGTAAAGCCAACGAGCTGCTCCGTTTCGAGGGCGGCGCGGTTGGTATGGCTCTAAATCTGGAAGCGGACTATGTCAGTGTGGTTATGCTGGGCTCCGATTCCAAAGTAAAAGAGGGCAGCATAGTCCGGCGCACCGGCGAGGTCGTGTCTGTTCCTGTGGGCGAAAAGCTCATTGGTCGTGTTGTGGATGCTTTGGGCAATCCTTTGGATGGTAAGGGGCCTATTGAATGCAAGGAAGTACGCCCCATTGAGCATAAGGCTCCCGGTATCATCCAGCGGAAAAGTGTCTCCGTCCCTCTGCAAACAGGCATCAAAGCAATCGACTCCATGATTCCCATTGGCAGAGGTCAGCGTGAGCTGATTATCGGTGACAGGCAAACCGGAAAGACCACTATTGCTACAGACACCATTCTGAACCAGAAGGGCAAGGATGTGATCTGCATTTATGTTGCCATTGGTCAGAAGCAATCTACTGTCTCCCAGATCGTCAGCAATCTGGAACTGCAAGGCGCAATGGATTATACCATCGTAGTCTCTGCCACCGCTTCTGAGCAAGCTCCCATGCAGTACATTGCCCCCTACTCCGGCTGTACCATGGGCGAATACTTCATGGATCAGGGCAAGGATGTTCTTATTGTTTACGACGACCTGAGTAAACACGCCGTTGCCTACCGTGCCATATCCCTGCTGATCCGCCGTCCCCCCGGCAGAGAAGCCTATCCCGGAGATGTTTTCTATCTCCACTCCCGCCTCTTGGAGCGCGCGGCACGCCTTGCCCCGGAGTACGGCGGCGGCAGTCTCACCGCTCTGCCCATTATCGAGACTCAGGCAGGCGATGTTTCCGCTTATATTCCCACAAATGTCATTTCTATCACCGATGGTCAGATTTATCTGGAGACTGAGCTGTTCAACGCCGGTGTTATGCCTGCGGTAAACCCCGGTATTTCCGTCTCCCGTGTTGGCGGCAACGCTCAGATCAAGGCGATGAAAAAGGTTGCAGGCTCTTTGAAACTGCTGTACTCTCAGTACCGTGAGTTGCAGAGCTTTGCCCAGTTCGGCTCTGATTTGGATGCGGATACCAAGGCAAGATTGGCGCAGGGCGAACGGATCGTTGCTGTCCTGAAGCAGAAAAACGGCGAGCCTGTAGAGGTTGCTCATCAGGTCTGCATTATCTACGCCGTAACCAAGGGCTATCTGGATGGCATTGACGTAGAGAAGGTTCCTGCCTTTGAGGATGCCATGCACCGCAAGCTGGATGCCATCCACACAGACATCCTGGGTTCCATCCGTCAGTCCGGGGAATTGACTGCTGAAAATGAGGAAAAGCTCAAGACCTTCCTCACGGAGTTCGCGGAAGAATTCCGTCAAACCAACCAGTAAGGAGGCTGACCCATGGCGGGCGTTTCCACAAAAGATATTAAACTGCGTATCCGAAGCATGGCCAGCACCCGGCAGATCACCCGTGCAATGGAAATGGTTGCTGCCTCCAAGCTTCGAAAGGCGCAGGAGCGGGTGCTGAACAGTCGTCCCTATTTTGAACAGCTTTACAGTACCATCGCCCATATTGGCTGCACAAAGGCGGATATCTCCTCTCCTTATTTGGAAAAACGGGAGTGCCAAAAAACTTGTTGCATCGTTATTGCCGGTGACCGTGGACTTGCCGGTGGCTATAACAACAATGTGTTTAAGCTGGTGACTCAGGAAATGGAAAACACGGCTCACTGCATCCTCCCCATCGGAAAAAAAGCCGTGGAGTATTTCCGCAGCCACAACGCTGAAATTCTCACCCAGCAATATATGGAGGCTTCTGATGTTTCCATTGGCGACTGCTTTACTCTGGCAAAGCAGCTCACAAAGGATTTTTTGGCAGGCAAATTTGATAAGCTCACCATCGCTTATACGAATTTTGTCTCCGTTTTGACACAGACTCCGTCGATCCTCCCTGTGCTTCCTCTGTCCCTTACCGCAACCAGAGCGGACGATTCTGTTGAAGCCCTGTATGAACCTGACCCCAAGACGGTCTTTGATGCTATCATCCCGGAGTATGTGGGAGGCGTGATCTATGGCGCACTGTGCGAATCCGTTGCCAGTGAGCTGGCAGCAAGACGCACCGCCATGGATGCCGCCACCAAAAACGCAGATGAGATGATCGCTGACCTGAATCTAAAATATAACCGCGCCCGTCAGGGTGCGATCACCCAGGAGATCACCGAGATCGTTGCAGGCTCTGAAGCCTAAAGCGGTCTACAACGCAAGGAGATGATTCCAATGGCAAACAACATTGGTACAGTAACCCAGGTTATTGGTCCTGTTTTGGACATCCGCTTTCCCGAAGGACACCTTCCCGCATTGCTGAACGCCATCGAGATCCCTAATGGAGACAGTGTTATTGTGGCTGAGGTAGCCCAGCATTTGGGCGACAATATCATCCGGGCAGTGGCCATGAGTTCCACTGACGGCTTGCAGCGGGGCGTGCAAGCCACCGACACCGGCAGTCCCATCACCGTCCCTGTGGGGGAGGATTGCCTGGGTCGTATTTTTAACCTGTTGGGCGAGCCTATTGACGAGAAGCCTGCCCCCAAAACCCAGGAGCGTTGGCCGATCCACCGCCCTGCCCCCTCCTATGACGAGCAGTCCACCACCACAGAAATTCTGGAAACAGGTATCAAGGTCGTTGATCTGATCTGCCCCTATGCCAAGGGCGGCAAGATCGGTCTGTTCGGCGGCGCCGGTGTTGGCAAGACCGTTCTCATTATGGAGCTGATCAACAACATCGCCAAGGAACATGGCGGCATTTCCGTTTTCACCGGCGTTGGAGAGCGTACCCGTGAGGGTAACGACCTGTACAATGAAATGAAGGAATCCGGCGTTTTGGAGAAAACCGCTCTGGTCTACGGTCAGATGAATGAACCACCCGGAGCAAGAATGCGGGTGGGGCTGTCCGGTCTGACTATGGCGGAGTATTTCCGGGATGTAAAGCATCAGGATGTGCTACTGTTTATTGATAACATTTTCCGCTTCACGCAGGCCGGCTCTGAGGTTTCCGCGCTGCTTGGTCGTATGCCCTCTGCCGTTGGTTATCAGCCCACCTTGGCTACAGAAATGGGCGCATTGCAGGAACGCATTACCTCAACCAGAGATGGTTCTATTACTTCCGTGCAGGCGGTTTATGTTCCGGCTGACGACCTGACAGACCCCGCTCCCGCCACCACCTTTGCTCATCTGGATGCAACAACGGTTTTGGATCGTGGCATCGCTTCTCTGGGTATCTACCCTGCGGTTGACCCTCTTGCTTCTACATCCCGCATTCTCTCCCCGGAAATTCTTGGCAGAGAGCATTACGAGGTTGCAAGAAGCGTACAAAGAATTCTCCAGCGGTATAAGGAGCTGCAGGACATTATCGCCATTATGGGTATGGACGAGCTTTCCGAGGAGGACAAACTGACCGTCAGCCGTGCCCGTAAGGTACAGCGATTCCTGTCCCAGCCCTTTAGTGTTGCGGAGCAGTTTACGGGCAACGAGGGCAAGTATGTTCCTCTAAAGGAAACCATCCGGGGCTTTAAGGAGATCATCGAAGGCAAGCACGACAGTATTCCTGAGTCCGCATTCCTTTATGCCGGAAGCATCGACGAGGTCGTTGCCCGGGCAAACAAGGGGTGAACCTCATGAAACCATTTCGCTTAAAAATCGTTACCCCATACGGCCCATGCTTTGATGGGGATGCCATCCGTTTGACTGTACGCACTGTGGACGGTGATGTAGGCATCCTGGCAGGTCATGTGGATATGGTAACTGCCCTTGGGATGGGGCGTGCTGTGGTGGAAACAGGAAATGGGCAGCAGGAAGCAGCCTGCATCGGCGGCATACTGTCTGTCTCCAAAGATCTTGTCTCTCTCGTTGCAACCACCTTTGAATGGGCGCAGGATATTGATGTTGATCGTGCAAAAGCATCCTATGAAAAAGCACAGAAAATCATATCCAGCAAAGATTCCAGCGAACTTGAGCTGAAGCTTGCGCAGGCAAGACTTAAAAGAGCATTGGTTCGCCGCAGTGTGGCAGAATACAAATAGCGAACATTCCGGGTCTGAGGCTTTATTTCTCAGACCCGGTTCACTTTCAGGATACTGTAAACAAATTGTTGAAACATCCGATTTTTCAGTTGCTTTTTATTGACATTTTCCTTCATTGGTGCTATTGTATCTGTAAGGTTTGCATAAGGAGTTCTGCTATGTTTTCATCCAAGTTCTTTGCATATTATTACTTTTACTTTCGTTCCTGAGAGTAAAAGTGATTTGTGTTGCCTGGAAAGAACTCGGCGCAGCCCTTAGCCGTGTAATTTACGACCACACAGAATCACTTCTGTGTGGTTTTTATTTCGTATTATTTAGGAGAGATGAAAAATGATCGCAATCATCAAATCAGGAACACCCCAGAATCAAATTGACAATCTGATCCACTGGCTCCAGCATCAGGGACTGAAAACCTATCTTTCTGAGGGTGAGTTTTATACCGTTCTGGGGCTTGTGGGAGATACCAGCAATGTGGACATGGATCTATTGGCAAGCCTTGACATCGTGCAGTCTGTAAAGAGAGTATCTGACCCCTTTAAGCGTTGCAGCCGCTACTTCCAGCCCAAGGACACCGTCATCGACATCGGCACTTCCGGGACAAAAATCGGCGGGGGGCATTTCTGTCTGATTGCCGGTCCCTGTTCCGTAGAGACTCACGAGCAGATCATCGCGGTTGCGAAAGCAGTGAAAGCTGCCGGTGCGGATGTTCTTCGGGGCGGTGCGTTTAAACCCAGAACTTCTCCTTATGATTTTCAGGGTCTTGGTGCTTTGGGAATTGAAATGCTGGAAGAAGCTAAGCGGGAAACTGGACTTCCTATTATCACAGAGGTCATGAACATCAACCAGCTTCCCCTCTTTGAGAATGTGGACATCATTCAGATCGGCGCCCGGAATATGCAGAATTTTGACCTGCTGAAAGAAGTGGGCAAGCTGAAAAAGCCTATTTTGCTGAAGCGGGGTCTGTGCGGCACTATCAAGGAATGGCTTATGAGTGCGGAATATATCATGTCCGAGGGTAATGAACAGATCATTCTCTGCGAGCGTGGTATCCGCACCTATGAGACTTACACCAGAAATACTCTTGATCTGTCTGCTGTGCCTACCCTGAAGCATTTGAGCCATCTGCCTGTGGTAGTCGATCCCAGCCATGCCACAGGTCAGGCTCGTCTGGTGAAACCCATGAGTTTGGCTGCCGCCGCTTCCGGGGCTGATGGCATTATGATCGAGGTACACAACGATCCCCCCCACGCTCTGTGTGATGGCGCGCAATCTTTGACCCCTGAGCAATTCGCTGATGTCGCTGCACAGGTGCGCAAGGTTTTGGAGGTTATTACTCAATGAAGGTCGGAATCGTAGGCTTGGGTCTGATTGGCGGCTCCATGGCGAAGGCATACACCGCCTCCGGGGAGCATCAGGTCTACGCCGCAGACATCAACAGCTCCATTCTGGAATTTGCGGCAATGGCAGGAGCGCATCACGGATTATTGGACAATAGCACCATTTCCCAATGCGACCTGATCCTCATTGCCGTTCCTCCCAGAGCCGCCATTGGTTGGATGGAAGAAAACGCTTCTAAAATACTGTCTCATACCTTTGTTATAGACCTGTGCGGCACGAAGCGGGTAGTTTGTGACGCTTGCTTCCCACTGGCAAGAAAATATGGATTCACCTTTGTAGGTGGTCACCCCATGGCAGGCACCCATAACGCCGGATTTAAGTACGCCAGAGAGGAGCTTTTTTACGGCGCACCCATGGTCATCGTTCCTCCCGAAGGCTTTGACATGGAGCTGCTGGATCATATAAAGACACTTCTCGCTCCTGCCCGGTTTGGCAAACTCTCTGTAATTACCGCAGACAAGCATGACGAAATTATTGCATTTACCTCTCAGATGTGCCATATCGTCTCCAATGCTTATGTAAAAAGCCCAACAGCCAGACAGCATAAGGGGTTTTCTGCCGGAAGCTATAAGGACTTGACCCGGGTTGCATGGCTGAATCCTTCCATGTGGGCGGAGCTGATGTTGGAAAACCGGGATCATATGCTCCGGGAAATGGATGTGCTTCTGAAAAACCTTCAAGCCTACCGGGATTGTATTGCTGAAAATGATTTTGATGGTCTGTGCCGCCTTTTGGACGAAGGTAGAAGGATCAAAAAGGAGGTAGACGGATGAGCATAGTAACTGTAAATGCCTCCAAATCCTATGTGGTGGAGATTCAGGCTGGACTTTTAAGCCGTTTGGGTGTAAAAGCCGCCCGGCTTGTTAAAGGACGGAAGGTCGCCATAGTCAGTGACGATACTGTTATGGCACTGTACGGAAACGCAGCCACAAAGGCACTGGAGGATGCCGGTTTCGCTGTACTCTCCTATGTCTTCCCCCATGGGGAAAGCTCAAAAAATGGCAACACTTATTTGGATTTGATAAACACCCTTGCGGAGAACCATTTGACCCGCAGTGATCTCTTGGTTGCTCTAGGCGGCGGTGTTGTGGGTGACCTGACCGGCTTTGCCGCAGCAACCTACCTTCGGGGAATCGCCTATATTCAGGTTCCCACCACGCTTCTTGCCATGGTTGACAGTTCAGTGGGCGGCAAGACCGCTATCGATCTTCCCGCCGGAAAAAACCTTGCCGGGGCGTTCTATCAGCCAAGCTA
>JAZNYB010000279.1:0-2565 GCA_045594185.1 Faecousia sp.
TTTCCCATGCTGCATCCCAAAACGGAGGTACAGCGGTTTTTGCGCCTTCCCCTGACGGTGGAGGAGCGGGAACAGATCGCCTGGAGCAATGCCGCGGCCATGTTGGGGCTGGAGAAATAACACAATGAAAAACCCGGCGACCGTGCCGGAGAAAAACGGAGAAGGATATGTTCACAAAATTTTTGACATTATTTTTGATTTCCATGGTTCCTCTGATCGAGCTGCGTGGCTCAACGGTGTTGATCCCCGGTATGGATATTCCTGTGATCCCTGCGTACATCGTCTGCATTATCGGCAATATGATTCCTGTGCCCTTTATTTACTTCTTTGCCCGGAAGGTGCTGGTTTGGGGCGCGGATAAGCGGTTTATCGGAAAATTCTTTAGATTCTGTCTGGAAAAGGGGCAAAAGGGTGGGGAAAAGCTGCGCAAGACTGCCGGTCGGGGCGGACTGTTTGTTGCCCTGCTGCTCTTTGTTGGTATCCCCCTTCCCGGCACCGGAGCATGGACAGGGACACTTGCCGCCAGCTTTTTGGATATGGGCTTTAAGAGTGCCGTTGTTTCTGTGCTGTTGGGCGTTGCCATGGCAGGAATCATTATGATGCTGGTAGGAACCGGCGTGATCACAGCCTTTTCTTTCTGAGGATAATAATATGAGCCGCTTGCTTTTGCAGGCGGCTTTTTTGCATGAAAAAGAGCCGGGGATAAACCTCGGCTCAAATCAAAATTCACTTACCGGACATACCATCTGTACAGGAAAGTCACGATCTGCCCTCTTGTGCAGGCATTATTGGGAGCAAACCGGGTTGCGGTCGCTCCGGCGGTGATGCCGTTTTCCACTGCCCAAAGCACCGCGTCGTGGTAATACTTATCTTCGGGAACATCCTCAAAGGGGTTATCTACGCCGAAAACGGAGGGTGAACCGGCGGCTCTGTACATAAAGGTGACGACCTGCGCCCGGTTGCAAGCACCCTTGGGATTGAAGGTGGTTCTTGATTCACCCTTGGTAATGCCATTTTCCACCGCCCAAAGAACTGCCTTGTAGAAATAATCCTTTTCCTTCACATCGGTGAAGGGGTTTTTGGTGGTAGTGGGTTCAGGCTCTCCTGCCGCTCTCCACAGGAAGGTAACGATCTGACCTCTGGTGCAGTTGCCGTTGGGGTCAAAGGTGGTTGCGCTCGTGCCGTTGGTGATGCCCTTTTCCACTGCCCACATAACAGGTTCATAGTAATATTTCCCCTCAGAAACATCCACAAAGGGATTTTGAAAAGCCTCTGGTTCGGTAGGCTCTGGTTCTGTAGGATCTGGTTCGGTGGGTACAGGCTCAGTGGATTCCGGCTCTATGGTGATGAAGACCGTTGCGGTTTGGTTCAGGCAGGAAACGGTAATGGTCTGCCCCCCGGACTGCTCCGGGTCAAAGCCGCTGCAATAGCCGGTCAGCACAGGCAGATAGCAGTCCCCGCAGCTCTCGCAGGTCAGTTTTGCAATGATTTCGATATCCTCAAGCTCTGTGCCTGCGGGGAAGACAGAACCCTCCGGGGTCAGCAAAGTCATGCCGGTATAGGCGCAGCCGAAATCCCGGAAGAAAAGCTGTGTCCAATATCTGCCGTAGGAGGAAGAAGCCGCGTAGGTGTATCCGATGCCGGCGTGAACAAAGGATTCTCTTAGAATATTCTCCCGGTGACCTTCGCTGTTCATCCATCCGTTCATGGCAGCCGCCGCCGTTCCGTAGCCTGCGGCGATGTTTTCTCCCGCGCTGTTATAGCTGGTGATCCCAACCTCCCCCATGACGGTGTACCAAGGGGTGTCGTCCGGGCGGGTGTGGGAAAACAAAGTGGGAAGCTCCCGCGCCCGAATGTCACAGGCACTTTGCAAAATGGGGGTGCTGGTAAGGGGGAGCAGACCTTCTGCCTCCCGCTCCTGATTCATAATGCGCAGAACATCCATTTCCTCCGGGAGCATTTGATGCCCGGTGTCCTGAGAAGCACTGACCGGCATTGTGGATAAGCATAAACAAAGGACGAGAACAATGACCATAGCCTTGCGGAGCATAAGGATTCCTCTTTTCTTGCCATAATGAGAAGGCGAACTGTTTGCGGGTTCGCCTTGTGTTCAATATATCAAAATTTATCCACAGGGTCAAGGGGGAAATTGCGTAAAGTGCATAAAAGTCCCCCCAAAAGACCTTTGGGGGGGTTGGAAATATGTTATTCGGAATACGCTCTGTACAGGAATGTCACGATCTGCCCTCTGGTGCAGTTGCCGTTGGGGTCAAAGGTGGTTGCGGTTGCTCCGGCGGTGATGCCGTTTTCCACTGCCCAAAGCACCGCGTCGTGGTAATATTTGCCCTCTGCCACATCGGAGAAGGGATTATCTGCCCCGGAAACGGTGGGAGAACCGGCGGCTCTGTACATAAAGCTCACCACCTGGGCTCTGGTGCAGCTACCCTTGGGATTGAAGGTGGTTTCCGTTGCGCCGTTGGTGATGCCGTTTTCCACTGCCCAAAGAACTGCCTTATAGTAGTAGTCGTCTGAATCCACATCGGTGAAGGGGTTTTCCGTGATGGT
>JAZNYB010000280.1:0-4936 GCA_045594185.1 Faecousia sp.
TCTGGAAATGAGCCAGAACTCCGAGCGTCTGGTCTGGACTGAGGAAGAAGTGGATGCACAGCTTCACAAGATGATGGAGAACATCCACCGTGTTTCCGTGGAAGCTGCCGAGGAATACGGTCTGGGCTACAACCTGGTTGCCGGTGCTAACATTGCCGGCTTCAAGAAGGTTGCCGAGGCTATGATGGAGCAGGGCGCGTTCTAAGTAACAGGTAATAGTGAAAAGTGAATAAGTAAAAAGATCCCTTCAGGTGTGCAAAAGCTCCTGAAGGGATTTTTCGGTGTTAAATGGGGGAAAAGGTGGGAAGAACATCCTGCCGCTGCCACAGGACAAGGAGTGTTCCGGATTCCCAGACGATTCGGGCGGGCTCTCCTGTGAAGTAATTGCTTACACCCAAGGGGAAGTCGGCGGTAAGTGTGCCTGCGGAGAGTGTGTAATGCAGTCCGGAAATGGACAGATTCTCTACAGGCTCTCCCATACAGAACAAGGAGACAGTTCCTTTTGCGCTTTTGGGGAAGGTCAGATTTCCGGCTGCGTAGCCCCCCACCAGATAGTCTTTGCCCACCAGAATCCCCTGCGCTCCATGGGCGGCGAGGAAGCAAAGGGTCTGGAAGTTGGCTATGGTGTGATCCAGCCGGGGACCGTCCAGACCGCCGTAGATGATAAATTGTTTATAGCCCTGCTCCAGTCCAAGCCGCACTGCCAACATGGCATCGGTATCGTCTTTCTCCACGGGATGCCGCAGGACATTTGCGCCTTTCGGAACGAAGCCCAGTGAGTCGAAATCGCCCAAGATCACATGGGGGGAAAGTCCCAGAGCTGCCGTGTGCTTTAGACCTCCATCGGCGGCAATCACCACATCCTCCGGGGCGATGGGATGGATCAAACCGCTAAAGCCTGCGGCGCAGAAGATGTGACAAATGTTCATGGCGTGACCCTCCACGGAAATTATCCGAATTTACTTACCCTGAGATTATACCACAAAACCTCTGAGGTGAAAAGGCAAAAATCGTTTTAGCAGGAAATGTCCTCCAAACCGTTTGGAGAAAAAAGGAGATAATCCGGATATTTTTTCTGAAAAAGCTGTTTCCATAGGGCAAAAACCTAAAAAAGGTATTGCAGTTTCGGGGAAAAAACTATATAATATGTCTACATATACCCAAATGATACCACAGAAAGAGTGTGATGTTCAGGATGGACGAACAACAGAAAAAGGGGAACGCAGGTGGCTACATATTATCAAACGGTGCGGCGGGGCAGCCCGCGGGAAGCACCGGGCGTACTGTCATGCTGCCTGCCCGGTCTGTTCAGGAAAAAAGTGAACCGGACTTTGAAGAGGTCATGGAAGATACCGTGACCGGAGGTGTTCCAGTGGAGGAGCCTGCTCCGGAGATCACCATGGGAGGTGTTCCTGTGGAAAAAGAAGCGGAAACGCAGCCGGAGAAGCCTGTCCGGGAAAGTTGCGAAAAGAATCCTCACCGCCGGAAAAAGCCGGAGCTGGCGACGAAAAAGCAAAAGCTGGCGTTGCTTATTATATCCATGGTGCTTGCCTTTTCTCTGGGGCTTCTGGCAGGCGTGGGTCTTGCCTTTGGCTTATGGCGGGGAGAAGTACCTGCTCCTTCTGAGGAAGTGAAGCAGACAGAGCCTGATCAGATGGCAAACCATATGCCTCCGGTGAGCGGCGAGACGGAAGAGCCCACGGAGGAAGTAACGGAAGTTCCTACAGAGGAAGTGACCGAAGCTCCCACGGAAGAAACGACGGCAGCTCCTACGGAAGAAGCAACGGAAGCACCTACGGAAGAAGCAACGGAAGCGCCTACGGAAGAAGCAACGGAAGCCCCCGAAGCAAGCTATCTCATTGCTGCTTCCAACAGCCGATATTTGACTCCCGAGGATTATAACCATCTGTCCGATTGGGAGCTGGTTCTTGCCAGAAATGAGATTTTTGCCCGTCATGGTCGGAAATTCGCCAATGAGAAGATCCAGGACTATTTTAACGGCTGTGACTGGTATGAAGGCACCATTGACCCGGAGGATTTTGATACCTCCGTATTTAACAAGTACGAGAAGAAAAATGTCCAGATATTGAAGGACGCTTCGGATGCCCGGTAGGAGGACACGCTATGTTCAGTATTACAAAGAAACAGGCAAGCCGCTGGATTCTGATTATGAGCGTTTTCGCCGTGGCAGCACTGGCTTTGGCTGTTGGACTGCTTCTGTGTACGCAGGGAAATGTGCAGCTTGTGGTTGGATAAAGCGGATACCGGTAACAACGCAAGGAGAAATGTGAGATGAAAACGAGTATTTTCAGAATCCTTTGTTGGAGCTTTGCGTTTGTGAGTTGGAGTGTGTGCTTTATATGGGGGCTTGTTGAAGGAACGAGTCCTGCCGGATTGGTAGTGCTTTACGGCGGGCTTGCCGTGCTGTCTGCTGTCAATGCGGTTATCCAAATATGCCGGTACAGAAAGGCAAAGATCGCAGAGAAAGAACTGTAAGAGAGAAATTCATGCCCCGGTTTTGGAGGGCGAGAAACGGAGAGAGAAAGCTATGGTAACCCAAAGCAGGCATGTTCGCTCTGTGGAAAAGGCCATTGAGTTGTTGGATCATTTTTGGGCGGCAGGAGGCTCTATGTCCCTGACAGAGCTGGTCGCTGCCACCGGCTGGGCAAAAAGCACCGTTCATGGGCTGCTTTCGTCTATGCTGGATTCTGCCGTGGTGGAGCAGGGGACAGACGGCAAGTATCGCCTGGGCTACCACCTGTTTGAGCTGGGAAGCTCTGCCAGCAGCTCATGGAATGTGGTGGAGCTGGCAAAAAGCAGGATGGAGGAGCTGATGAAGGCTTTGGGGCAATCGGTGTACTTGGCCCGGCTCAGCGGAAACGAACTGATCCTGGTCGCCGGAGAAGAACCGAAGACGGGCTTTCATATTTCTTCCGAAGTAGGAAGCCGTGTTCCTTTGTACTGCACCTCTCAGGGTAAGAGCATTCTTGCCAATATGCCTGAGGCAAAAGCGAAGGGCTTGCTGAAAGCCAAGGGGATGCCCGCACTGACCCCGGCAACCCTTACCACCTGGGCGGAGCTGCGGGTTCAGTTGGAGCTGACCCGGGAGCTGGGCTATGCTGTGGAGCGGGGAGAGTTTCGTGCCGGCTTGCAGTCTGTAGGCGCACCCATTTTCGATGCTTCCGGCGCGTGCCTGTATGCTCTGGGTATGGTGGAATTGCAGAATCCCCAGCAGCCAACCATTGACCGGCGCACCATTGAACTGGTGCGGGGGGCGGCACAGGCGATTTCCAGAGATATTGGATACAGACCCTAAAGACACAAAGGGAGAGGGGACGAAAGATGGCAAAGCTCTATTTTAAGTATGGTGCTATGGGCTCGTCCAAGACGGCGCAGGCATTGATCGCAAAATATAACTACGAAGAAAATGAATTGAAGGTCTGGCTCATAAAGCCCAGTGCCGATACCAGAGACGGAGAGCAGATCCTGCGCAGCCGTATCGGGTTGCAGGCAACGGTGGAGGTCATTTCACCGGAGCGGGATGTGCTGGAGCTGTTCCGGGGGACGCAGGCGGGGCATTGCGATGTGATCATCGTGGATGAATGCCAGTTTATGACCCCGGCGCAGATCGACCAGCTCAGAACCATTGTGGATGATTATAAGCTCCCGGTCATGTGCTTCGGTCTGCGGACGGACTTCCAGTGCCATCTGTTCGAGGGAAGTCGGCGGCTCATGGAGGTGGCAGATACCATCCAGGAGATCAAAACAATTTGTGACTGCGGCGCGAAGGCTACGGTAAACGCCCGGATCGATGGACAGGGCTATATCGTCACGGAAGGCGCGCAGCTTCTTTTGGGCGGCAATGACAGCTACATTGCCATGTGCCACAAATGCTGGGTCAGAGGTATCCGGGAGCATAAGAAGATCAAGCTCCACGGCGCGCCCCAACCCATAGATCTGTAAGAATATGACAGCCCCGTGGAGGGTGATTCGTATTATAAATTATATTATGTTGAATAGGAGAGATCAATTATGGAACTGAAAGACATTCTCGCAAGATGTGACCACACTCTGCTGGGTCAGACTGCCACATGGGCAGAGATCAAGGCGATTTGTGATGACGGCATGAAGTACAAGACCGCCTCCGTTTGCATCCCCCAGTCCTATGTGAAACAGGCAAAGGAATATGTAGGCGATAAGCTGGCCGTCTGCACCGTTATCGGCTTCCCCAATGGCTATGCCACCACCGCAGCCAAGGTGTTCATGGCAAAAGATACCATTGCCAACGGTGCTGACGAGGTGGATATGGTCATCAACCTGGGTTGGGTCAAGGACGGCAAGTACGATCTTCTGGAGGAGGAAATTCGCCAGATCAAGACCGCTTGCGGGAACAAGATCCTGAAGGTCATCATTGAGACTTGCCTGCTCACCGATGAGGAGAAGATCGAAATGTGCCGCGTGGTTACCGCTGCCGGTGCTGACTATATCAAGACATCCACCGGCTTCTCCACTGCCGGCGCAACCTTCGCTGATGTGGCTCTGTTCGCCAAGCATGTTGGCCCTGATGTGAAGATCAAGGCTGCCGGCGGCATCTCCAGCATTGCCGATGCTGAGGAGTTCATCCGTCTGGGCGCTGACCGTCTGGGCACCTCACGGATCGTAAAGCTGGCAAAGGCTATGGAAGCCGGCAAGGAAGCTGCCAACGACGGAAGCTATTGACCCTTCGGATCAGTAAAATTCATCCTGGCGGAGGAGTGAAATAGCTTCGCTGTGAAATTTGCCCGGTGGGCAAGTGAAATTGCCCCTGCGGGGCAGTTATGGTGTCCCCAGTGGGGACGGATTGAAATATTTTTAGGAGGAAACGACTATGCTTACTACCCCCACACCCCATATCAGTGCCAAGCCCGGTGATTTCGGCAAGACCGTTCTCATGCCC
>JAZNYB010000281.1:0-7424 GCA_045594185.1 Faecousia sp.
TTATGCTCCACGCCGGTGGCGACCACAGGAGCTTCCGTGACCATAAGAGGAACTGCCTGACGCTGCATATTCGCACCCATAAGGGCACGGTTGGCGTCATCATTCTGCAGGAAGGGGATGAAGGCGGTAGCCACGGAGACCATCATCTTGGGAGAAACATCCACATAGTCGATGACCTCTCGATCCACTTCGATGATCTCGTTGCGGTGGCGGCAGCTGATACGGCTGCGTGCAAGGCAGCCATTTTCATCTACAGGCTCATTTGCCTGAGCAACATAGAAATCGTCCTCCACATCGGCGGTCATATACTCCACGATCTCGGTAACCTTGCCTGTAGCCTTGTCCACCTTGCGGTAGGGGGCTTCCACGAAGCCGTACTCGTTGATCTTGGCAAAGGTTGCAAGGTAGTTGATCAGACCGATGTTGGGGCCTTCGGGAGTCTCGATGGGACACATACGACCATAGTGGCTGTAGTGAACGTCACGGACTTCAAAGGAGGCTCTTTCACGGCTCAAACCGCCGGGACCCAGAGCGGAAAGACGGCGTTTGTGGGTCAGCTCAGCCAGAGGGTTGTTCTGATCCATAAACTGGGACAAGGGGGAAGAACCGAAGAACTCCCGGATCACAGCGGTAACAGGGCGAATGTTGATCAGGCTCTGAGGGGTAACCGTCTCCGTCTCCTGAACGGTCATGCGCTCCCGGATCACTCTTTCCAGACGGGTGAAGCCCACACGGAGCTGATTCTGCAGCAGCTCGCCCACGCAGCGCAGGCGGCGGTTGCCCAGATGGTCAATGTCATCGGTGGTGCCCACGCCGGAAGCCAGGCAGCACAGATAGTTAATGGAAGCAAGGATATCGTCAGGAATAATATGCTTGGGGATCAGCTCATCCCGGCGAAGCTCAATGGCTTCTGCCCAGTCAGCGGGAGCGGCTTCCAGCATTTCCTTCAAAACCTTAAAGGAAACCTTTTCCTTAATGCCGTATTCCTTGGGATCGAAATCCACGAAGGCAGCCATGTCCACCATGCCGTTGGAGAAGATCTTGAGATTCCGTCCCTCGGGCAGAGCAACAACAGCTTCATTAACACCCTTAGCCGAAAGTTCCTGAGCTCTGGCACGGGTCAGAACTTCCCCGGGCATTGCCAAAATCTCCCCGGTCATGGGATCGGCAACAGGCTCAGCGAGAGTCTGTCCGGACAGCCGGGTCCAGATGTCCATCTTCTTGTTGAACTTATACCGACCCACTCTGGACACATCGTAGCGGCGGGCATCAAACAAAAGGGTATTGAGGTAAGCCTCGGCATTTTCTACCGTGGGAGGCTCGCCGGGGCGCAGGTTGCGGTAGATCTCCAGCAGGGCGGTGTCTCTGTTTCTGACCTCGCCGCCCTCCTTCTTCTCCTTTTCCTTCTTCATGGTTGCCAGGATCAGAGGATCTTCGCCGTACATCTCCAGGATCTTCTCATCTGTATCCACGCCCAAGGCACGGATCAAAGCGGTGATGTTCAGCTTTCTGTTCTTGTCAATGCGGACATAGAACACGCCCTGAGGGTCAGTCTCATACTCCAGCCACGCGCCGCGGTAAGGAATGACCGTTGCGTTATAGGTGCGCTGCAGATCCTTGTCCTCGCCGTAGCCATAGTACATACCGGGGGAGCGGACGATCTGGGAGACGATGACACGCTCGCCGCCATTGATGATAAAGGTGCCGCCATTTGTCATCACAGGGAACTCGCCCATGAAGATCTCCTGCTCCTTGATGTCATCGGTGGCGATGTTGCGCAGGCGAACCTTGACCTTCATGGGGCGGGCATAGGTAGCGTCCCGGTCAATACATTCCTCGATGGTGTACTTCGGCTCATCTCTCATGGAGAAGTCCAGGAAGGTCAGCTCCATTTTGCCGCTGAAGTCCACGATGGTGCCCACATCCCGGAACACTTCCCGAAGACCCTCTCTCAGGAACCATTCATAGGAATCCTTCTGAATCCGCAGAAGGTTGGGCATTTCCAGGATCTCCCGATACTTGGCATAGCTCTTTCGGACAGTCTTGCCATACGCCTGATCCTTGACCATAGCCATATTCTTCATCACGCCTTTCTTTCGGCATAAGCCGGAATCATAATTGTGCATTGTATTATTTGAAACGCCAGGTTCGGTTGTTAATTTTTATGCAACCGGCACTTGACATTATCTGTCCCTTGTGGTAATATAAACCTGCAAAATGGGGAAATATGAGGACATACTACCACAGCATGGGAAGCCATGATACCATATCTTCCTCTTTTTGTCAATCATTTGAATGAAAAAATCCCGGATTTTGCAGTTTTGCACAAATCCGGGTTCTTTTTTATGCGATTTTCATCAAAATTGGTAATTGGGCATTAAACATCATCCATGAGCCGCCGCAAAAGCTCTCTCTGGTGGCGAAATCTTCTGGCAATGGGCGGCGCGACCTCCCCCTGACCGATCAGCTCATCGATCTGCTCCAGAGTCGCCCATCTCGCTCCCGCCGTCTCTCCGGGCTGGAATACCACATCCTCCACGGGCATGGGATGCACCAAAAAATAGAAGTCAAAGAACGCGTCCTTGGTCTTGTCCGATTCCAGAAGCACCAGCTCCTCCTGTTTTGCCGCAATGCCCGTCTCCTCCCGAAGCTCCCGCACCATGGCCTGCCTGCTGGTTTCCCCCGCCTTCGCCGCGCCGCCGGAATTTTCCCATGTGTTGGGGCTGGCGGCTTTTTCCGGGGCACGGAGTGTCAAAAGAAGCCGACCCTTACCGTCACTGACCCAGACACAGACCACCAGAATATAGTCACCCTTGCGAAGCCGCTCTCCCCTTCGGTGAAGCCGCCCGGTGACCCGCCTTTCGCTGTCATAAATATCCAAAAGCTCCATGGTCTGCCCTCCTTGCCCATTTTTCTATATCATAGCACAGTTGAAGCAGTCCCGCAAGCATTCCGGAAAAGTTTTTCGCAAAAGGGTACGGCGTCAGATTCAGGTGACTTTTTCGGTAATTTTTCAGAAAAACCCGAAGTTGCCGTTTACAATCTCAGGGAATTATGCTAAAATAGGCGAAATACAGGTAGTATGCCATAGAAATGGGTGATAAAATGAAAAAAACAGACAATGCCGTGAGACTGTCACGGAGCGCAAAAGCATATATGCCCATCAAGCTGGTAATTGATGCGCTCTTGGCTGCGGTGGGGCTGTTGCTGTTTTGGTGGGTACTTGCCGGAATCGCTCTTGCCATCGTCATTGAGGATGGCTCTCCGGTGATCTTCCGGCAGAAGCGGGTAGGAAAAGACGGTACATATTTTAATATTATGAAATTCCGCACCATGCGCCGGGACACCCCACGGGATATGCCCACCCATCTTCTGGAAAATCCGGAGCAGTATATCACCAAGGTGGGTAAATTCCTGCGCAAAACCTCTCTGGACGAGCTGCCCCAGATTTTCAACATTCTGGCAGGACAGATGTCCTTCGTCGGCCCACGCCCCGCTCTTTATAATCAGGAGGATCTTCTCCGGGCAAGGCAGGAAGTGGGTGCCGACCTGGTTCGTCCCGGTCTTACGGGCTGGGCGCAGATCAACGGCAGAGATGAGCTGGAGATCGGCCAGAAAGCCGCTCTGGATGGTTATTATGTGACCCACATGGGGTTGGGTCTGGATATTCGGTGCTTCTTTGGAACGCTGCTTCCCGTTCTGCGTCAGGAGGGCGTGGTGGAGGGCGGCACAGGCACCATGAACAAGGATGATCGCCAATGAAGATATTGATCGCAACCAACCACTCTTATATGCTTTGGCAGTTCCGAAGGGAGCTGATCCAATCTCTTGCGCGGGAGCATGAGGTGGTTATTTCCACACCCCTTGTGGGTCATCACTTGGAGCTGGAGGCTCTGGGCTGCAAGGTGGTGGAAACGAAGCTGGATCGCCGGAGCGTCAATCCTGCAAAGGATATGGCTCTTTTGAATTTCTATCGCCGCTTACTGCGGAAGGAGCGTCCGCAGCTTGTCGTTACCTACTCCATCAAACCCAATGTGTACATGGGGCTTGCCTGCCGTATGGCAAAGATCCCCTATTGCTCCAATGTGCAGGGCTTGGGAACCGCCTTCCAGACAAAGGTGCTGGCAAAAATCGCCAAAGCCATGTATCAGGCGGGACTCAAAAAGGCAAAGACCGTCTTCTTTGAAAACAGTGCCAATATGCAGCTTTTTGAAGAAATGGGCATCGTGCATAAAGATAGGGTGTGTCTGCTTCCCGGAGCGGGCGTGAACCTTGGTTTCCACACGCCCTGGGAATATCCACTGGACGAGCCTGTTCGCTTCCTGTATTTGGGGCGGATCATGAAAGAAAAAGGCATTGGGGAGCTGTTTGATGCCATGGAACAGCTCCATGAGAAATATGGCGGTCGGGTCATTTTGGATCTGGTGGGCTTTTTTGAGGATGAATACAGAGATCGGGTAGAGGATCTGACCGCCCGGGGGATCGTAAAGTTCTACGGTTTTCAGGAAAATCCCCGATCATATTACAGCCTCAGCCATTGCGTTGTCCTGCCCAGCTACCACGAAGGCATGAGCAACGTGCTTCTGGAAGCCGCCGCCGCTGCCCGCCCTCTTATCACCAGCGACATCCCGGGCTGCCGGGAGGCTGTAGATGATGGGTATACCGGTCTTTTGTGCAAAGCAAAGGATGTCCAAAGTCTTTTTGAAGCCATGGATCTGTTTGTGCAGCTTCCCCCAGAGGCGCGGCAGGCAATGGGAGCGCGGGGCAGAGAAAAAATGGCAAGGGAGTTTGACCGGGAGCAGGTCGTGTCTGTGGTGACAGAGCAATTGGTGAGGGCTGCCCATGGATAAACTGTTGATCGTTACCGGCATATGTGTACTTTTGGCTTATTTGGCGCAACGAAATGGCTCTTATCGCCCCATAGGAGAAAGGCAGCCCTGGAACCAGTATGTGTTTTTGTTGATTCTTGTGTTCGCCCTTTTTGCGGGACTGCGTACGGATTATAATGATACAGCCAACTACAGAAGCAGCTATATACGGTCAGAAACCCTGGCGGTTTTTCTGGAAGACCCGGAAAATCTGGAATGGACTCAGAATCCGCTGTTTTACGGCATCACCGCCCTGTTTAAGACTCTGGGCATAGATGTTCAGCTATATTTTATTTTCTTCGCCGCTCTGGATACCGCTTTGCTGGTGCGCTTTGTCCAGCGATATGCCCCGGAAAAATACTTTGCCTTCGGCATTTTCATGTTCTTTACTCTGGGTACAGCGGTTTTCTCTCTGGCCGCCATGAAGCAGATCACAGCAATGGCAATCTTTACCGTTGGCGTTCCCTATCTGCTGGACAGAAAATGGATACCTTATCTTCTGATCGTATTGATCGCGGGACTTATACACACCTATGCATTCCTGCTGGCGATCCTCCCATTATTCCTTGGAAAACCCTGGCAAGGCTGGACATTGGCATTGGTCGGTTTCACAATAGCAGTTTTGCTCACCTTCGAAAACACCATCCGGGGGTTTCTGGAGTTCGCGGACTCCTATGGCAAGCATCTGGCGGAGGAGGAGGTTCTGGCGACAGACACCATGAATCTTTTCCGGGTAGCAGTATATGCCATCGTTCCTGTGGCATCCCTGATCTACCGGAAGGATCTGGAGATCCATATGCGCCGGGAGCATTGTCTGCTGATCAATATGAGTATCTTCAGCCTTATGTTTATGCTTATGGCATCTATGGCAGGTGCCAATATGTTCGGTCGAATGGCCAACTACTTTGAGCTAGGCACCATTTGTGTTATGCCTTGGATGATCGACAAGCTGTTCACCGGCAAAACCCGCTGGTTCGTTTACCGGGTGGCGGCGATTTGCTTTATCGGCTTTTTTATCTATGACAACAAGGATTTCGGTGCCTACTACCGTGCCATCAGTCTGTTCTGATTTCCCATACAGCATCGCTGCCACAGCCGGCAGCACAAGATAAATTGTTTCCACGAAAAAGACAGGAGGAATTTTATATGACCGAATCCGGTATCAGCTTCCGCAGTGCCTTTCACGGTTTTCATCGGGAGGATGTTGTACAGTTTTTGGAAAAGCTCACCAGCGATCACGCCGCGGAGGTTGGGCAATTAAGAGACGATACCAGACGCCTGGAGGCACAGCTTCAGGCTGCGGGCTTTGAAAACCAGCGGCTTCAGGGGGAGCTGTCCGTCCTTCTGGAGGAAAAAGACGCCCTCGCCGCTCAGTTAGAGGAGCTGCAGGCACAGCAGCCCGCAATTCAGGAGGAAGTGGCGGAGATGCCCGCTCCCGCTCCGGCAGAAACGGAAGAATTGACCGCTTTGCGGGCAAAATGTCAGGCTTTGGAGGCAGAGCTGGAGGAGCTTCGCCGGCAGACCGCGCAGGCACCGGTTTCTCAGAATTGGTCCGAAGCGGAGCTTGCCGCTTATCGCCGGGCAGAAGCTGTGGAGCGGCAGGCAAAGATCCGCAGCGCGCAGCTTTGCGCACAGGCAGAAGCTCTGGTGGCAGACTTGACCGCCCGCCTGGCAGCGGATCAGGAAGCATTGCAGAAGGCATCTCAGGCTGTAAGTCTGGGTCTGGATGAGCTGCAGGCAGCGGTTACCTCCGGGCAGGAGACTCTGCAAGCCGGCGCTGCAACCCTGCGCACACTGCGCCCCACTGAGGAAGCATAAGTTTTTTGAAGGCGAGTTTCAATAGTTGCGTGCTTTCCCACTCTCCAAACCCACGCAACAGCAGCATAACATAAAACAGCGTACCTTTGAGAGCAACCCCTGCTCAGCAAAAACAGGTACGCTGTTTTTTCACTGTTCTCTGTCCAAATCCCGAAAGGCATAGACCCGCTGCCAGCCATCGGTCGTCTTTATATAGGAACAGCGATGGCGGTTTAACAGCCGCACAATATCATACACATCGATCCATATCTCGCTGTTGCACTCCTTTTGGCTTTCGTCGAAAATAAGCTGTAGACCAAAATGCAGATGCACCGTTTCAATGTTGTTTACATTCTCTTTCACTGAGTACCCAGTGCGCCCCATGAAGCCGATGAGCTGACCCGCTTCTACACTCTGCCCCACCTCCAGCCCCGGGGCAAAGGGGGTATCCTTTTGCAGATGAGCATAATAGTAGTACCGCCGGGAGTCCGCGGAGCGAATACCTACCCGCCAGCCGCCGTATTGATTCCAGCCCATGGCTTCCACCGTCCCCGCTTCCACTGCCACAATGGGCGTACCCAGTCCTCCCATAAGGTCATTTCCCAAATGCTTTCGCTTAAAGCCATAGCTTCTGCCAACCCCAAAATCATCACAATGGCTGTAGCCGTACCCCGCCGCAACCGGAGAAAACGCTTTTAATCCATAGGCGCTTTTCCAAACCTTTTCTCCGTTCTCCTCTGTCAAAATGGAGAAGCTGCC
>JAZNYB010000282.1:0-2406 GCA_045594185.1 Faecousia sp.
TGATAGGGTCTGGTGACACAGTCGTCTACCACCACGGAGAAATCCGCGTAGGCAGTAGTTCCTTCCATGCGTACCTTTCCGGCTCTGCCCGGAGTGTCGTAACGACCGGGTCTGTACATGGGATCCCAAACGGCAACGGTGTTTCCTTCCGCGCCGGCAACCACGATATAGTGCCGCGCATCGGAGAATACCCCTGTCCAATCCTCCCGGTCACCGATGGTGTTGGCGATGACATAGCCCTTGCCCTCCTGCAGGAAGCGCAGAACCTCATCGGTATCCAAGGTGGATTTCCAGGTCAGTCCCCATTGCTCCGCGAAAACGGGAGCGAAGATCATCATATTGGTGCCGAAGCCCTCTCTCGCGCCGCAGCCCTTTGCCACCTTCGCGGCGACCTCCGGGGGCCAGGATTCTCCGGTGAAAGCCTCCACGATCATGGAAGCGCAGCAAACGCCGCAGCCGTTGTCCGCAAGGTTTCCATTGGGGCTGATGGGGGAGGGGTAAGGAATATGCTCATAATCCAACTGACAATAAAAAGCCATGGTAAAAACTCCTTTGTGTGTATGATGGGATCTGTCCGGCTTGAGTATAAAACGCCTGAGAGAAAATGTCAAGCCATGGAAATTGCTTATAATGTGCCTTCGGAGCCGTCGTCCAGAAGGGACTGCTCCTGCTGACCCTTTTTGTTGATGTGCAGGAAATTTCCCACGACCTCATTGACGGGGCATAAGTACGCGAAAGTGCCGGGGTAGTTTTCAATAATGTTTTCCAGCTCCACGATCTGGGAGCGGTTGATGATGCACATAAGGACGGAAACGCTCTTGCCGGAATACATTCCCTTGCCCTTGAGCAGCGTTACGGAGTGGTGGAGCTTGTCGATCAGCTCCTGAGAAAGCTCCTGGGGACGGTCGGTGACGATCTCGAATTTAATGGCCGCCTTGCCGGATTTCAGGATGCGGTCAGAGACGGAGCTGGAGAGGTAGCTGAACAGGATGCACAGCAAAACCGGCTCAATTTGGTAGCCATAGACGAAATAGGAAATGCCGGCAATGCAGCAGTTGATGGTGAAGGTCACCTTGTAGAAGTTCAGCTCCGGGTTTTTCGCCCGGATGAGAGCCGCCACATAGTCCATACCTCCGGTATAGGAGCCTGCCCGCACCACCAGAGCGCAGCAGAAGCCGTTGATCAGACCTGCCACAATGGGGCCTAAAATGGTGCTGGTGCCGTTGTCCGTAGAATAAGCAAAGATTTCCAAGGGCAGATGGTCAAAAATTGCCAAAGCGATGGAAAACCCAATGGTAAAGGTCATGGAGCGCAGAGCCATGGGTTTGCTCACCTTTTTATACACCAAAAAGGCAAGGGGGACATTGAGCATCAGATTCAGCAGGCTCACCCGCAGCCCAAACACATACTGGATCATGGTGCAAAGACCGCCCAGCCCGGAGGGAGCGAAGTTGTTGGGGAAGATGAACATTTCATAATTCAGTGCTACAAGGCAGGAAACGCCCAGAATAAAAATGTAGCTCAGAAGCTTTTTTCCTTTTTTCAATGAGAAATACCAACTTTCTTGCCGAAATACAGGCAGTGATTACGGTGGTAATCATACCACAAGCGGGACTTAGGGTCAAGGCTCAATCCACCGGGAAGCAGGGGTATATGCGCCGGCAACAAACTTCCGGGGAATTTCTTTACAATCCCGCCTGTTTCGGTTATAATATAATAGTGCTTTTATAACCCACAGCTATGGTGGGCTTTATTCTCTCATACAGGAGGCGCGATTTCATGCCACCCATTCCCGAAGATGATATTGATGCCCTGCTGCGGCAGGTAAACGCTGTTTTGGACGGAAAGAAAACAGAGCCGGAGCGACCTGTGCGAAATTATGCCAACAACTATGGCAGACAGCCGGTGATCCCCGCATACAACCCGGACTATGAAGCCGCCCGGAAAAGGGGCAGTCAGGTGGATTTTCCCCCGGAGGACTGTGACCGGGAATATGAGGAAGATTATGATGAGGACTATGAGGAGGACTATGAGGAGGATTACGGGGAGGACTATGAGGAGGATCCTGTGAACAGACCCCGGCAGGAGGAAAGACCGCTCCCCCGGAAGAAGTCTATGAAGAAGAAAAAGCGGAAAGGCGGTTGCCTCACCTCCCTTTTGGTGCTGGTGCTTCTGATCGGGGGACTTTGGTTGGGGTTGACTGCCCTTTTGAAAGCACCTCAGACGGACGAGCCTCTGGGAAAGCGGAAGGACGGAGCTGTGACTATTTTGCTCTGCGGCACAGACGAGGACGGCACCCGGACGGATACCATGATGCTTTTATATCTCAACGCGAAAGAAAACGCTATCAATCTGGTGAGCCTGCCCAGAGATACCATGACCAAAACCTCCTCCGGAAAAACCGCC
>JAZNYB010000283.1:0-2091 GCA_045594185.1 Faecousia sp.
CCGTTGGCGTCCATATTCACTCTGCCCACGAAGGTTATAAGACCGCTTTCCTCCAGCTTGTCCATAAGAAGCCAGGTGGGCTCTGTATGGGCAGTGGCAAAAACGGCAGCTCTGGTGGTGGTGCTTTTTTTCATGGACTCCGTGAACTGACCATACGCCTTTTCCGCATACCGCAAATCCTTAAAACGGGATTCCTCCGGGAAGGTATAAGTATCCAGCCAGTCCATCAGCTCCAGATCCATGCCCAAGCCCCGGAATGTATATTGGGGCGCGTGGATGTGCAGATCCACGAAGCCGGGAACGATCAGCTTGTTGCCGTAATCTATTACAGGCAGACCCTTGTATTCCTCCGGGAGCTCCTCAAAAGCACCCCGGCAAATGCCATCCACACAAACAAGACAGCCATTTTCCATCCACCGGCAGGCCGTGCGACCGGTGCTGTAGAAAATTTGTCCTTTTAAGATAAATGAATTCATATAACGGCCTCCTTCCGATGTTATCATATCGAAGAATTTGGGATTTGTCAACAGAAACCCTTCGTAATCCTTCGCCATTTTATGTAAAATTCACAAAAGAAGGAGCTTCCTGCCAAAAACTGCCGAAGGAACGAACTCCCCCGGCAGCCTTTTGTTTTATATTTCCATAATAATGGGCAGGATCATGGGATTACGCTTGGTGGTCTTGTACAGGTAGCCGGACAGGTCGTTTTTAATGGCAGATTTAATGGTCGTCCAGTCCCGCACCCGCTTATAGGTACACCGTTCAATGGCATCAATGGCAATGAGCCGCAGATCCTCCATAAGCGTTTCCGATTCCTTTACATACACGAAGCCCCGGGAGATAATATCCGGCCCGGTGAGAATACTCCCATCCTCGCTGGACAGGTTCACGCAAACCACCAGCATACCATCCTGCGCCAGATGCTTTCTGTCCCTGAGGACAACGCTTCCCACATCTCCCACACCTGTTCCGTCCACCAGCACCTTTCCGGCGGGGACTGTACCATTGATCTTACAGGTTCGCCCGGTACACTCGATCACATAACCGATGTCGGAAATGATAATGTTTTTGGGATTCATGCCCATTTGCTTTGCCAGCTTTCCGTGGATCTGCAAATGCCGCTGCTCTCCGTGGACAGGGATAAAGAACTTGGGCTTGGTGAGGGCGTGGACGATCTTCAGCTCCTCCTGACAGGCGTGACCGGAAACATGAAGCCCCTCAGACTTCTCGTATACCACCTCAGCCCCCTTGCGGTACAGCTCGTTGATGATCTTGGAAACCGCCTTTTCGTTGCCGGGAATGGCGGAAGCGGAAATAATGATCCGGTCACCGGGCATCAAATCCACCTGCTTGTGGGTGGAAAACGCCATGCGGTAAAGGGCGGACATATTTTCTCCCTGAGAGCCGGTGGAAACGATGACGATCTTGTCCTTGGGCAGGGATTTAATGGCAGAAATATCCACGATGGTGTTGGCAGGGACCTTCAAATAGTTCAGCTCCGACGCCACCTTCAGCATATTTTCCATGCTCCGTCCGGTGACCGCAACTTTTCTGCCGTAGCGGTGGGCGATCTGCAAAACCGCCTGGATACGGTGCATATTGGAGGCAAAGGTTGTCACGATGATGCGTTCATTGCAATTCTTGAATTGACGATCCATGCTCTCCGCTACAACCTGTTCCGACGGCGTATAACCTCCACGCTCCACATTGGTAGAGTCAGCAAGAAGTGCCAGAACCCCCTCGTTGCCCAGCGCGCCCAGACGAGCCAGATCCATCATGCCGCCCTCAGCAGTGGGGTCGATCTTAAAGTCTCCGGTCATAATAATCTTGCCAACAGGGGTGGTAACGCAGAAGCACACCGCGTCGGCAATGGAATGGTTCACATGAATGAACTCCACCTGGAAGCACCCAGCTTTTACTACATCACCGGGCTTATGCTCCACCAGCTTCACCTTGACAGCCAGTCCATGCTCCTCCAGCTTCAGCCGGATGAGCCCTCCTGTCATGGGGGTCACATGGACAGGGGCCATTACCTGCTGCAGGGCATAGGGCAGAGAGCCGATGTGATCCTCGTGTCCATGGGTGATAAAA
>JAZNYB010000284.1:0-2862 GCA_045594185.1 Faecousia sp.
GCCACTGGGGGGCTCCCGCGTCGGTCGTGCCGGGGTGGTTGCCGGCGGTGCCGTTGTGGTGGGCGACGTACCTCCCTACGCGGTGGTAGCAGGCTGTCCCGCCCGGGTAATCAAAATGAAGGACGAAAAAACCGCTAACAAAACCGCCCTCATTGACGCCCTGCGGGAACTGTAACCCCCCTTTGGGAAATGCAAAATGCAGAATGCAGAATGCAAAATGAAGGATTTTATCTAATATCATTGCGAGCCTGCGCAGCAGGCTGGCAATCCCCCAATCCCTCCACCGCCCCGGCGGCGGCTCCCCC
Organism: Faecousia sp.; assembly: GCA_045594185.1. Classification (GTDB taxonomy): domain Bacteria; phylum Bacillota; class Clostridia; order Oscillospirales; family Oscillospiraceae; genus Faecousia. The sequence continues at coordinate 306 of JAZNYB010000284.1, forward strand.
CGGGACCCCGCCGCTTATTTCCAGAACAAACGGTTGCGCGTTTCTCCTGGTAAAGCAGTTCTTATGCCTGATTTCTCGATTTTAGAGTTGACTTTGACCTGGTAACATTGTTTAATGTGCTCAGCAAGGTGATTCTTGTTGTGTGCATGCACAATAGGCGCTACGGTTACGTGCGAACAAAGTCACAATCTATTCATTTATAACCCGTCCGGCATGGCTGGCCGGGTTATTTTTATGACTCTATGGGAGGGAAGCCTTTTCTGACATTTCGGCAGCAGGCTGAGCAGATTGTTGCGCGCGGCATGAAAAGCCGCGCGCAGGAGGATACCTGTTCCCTTATAGATGCCATTGAAAGAGATTTACGTTTTATCAATTACTACCGCTTTTCCGCATATTGGTATCCTTTCTGGAAAAAGGACGAAGCCGGTAATAAACAGGATATTTACGAGGTAGGAACAAATTGGGAGACGGTTCGAGGTCTCTATATGTTTGACCGCCGGTTGAGGGGGCTGATATTTGATGCAATCTCCCGAGTAGAAATCGGACTGCGTACGAAGATTGCACATATATGGTCTCAACAGTTTGGAATAGACAATCCCCAGCAGAGTACGAAAGGATTCCGTACATCATATTCCCGAACCAATAAAACAACAACTGTTTCCAAACGAAAGGAGTTGTTGGACAAGGTCAATCAAGCGTACTGGAAAAGTAAGGATGACTTTGCGGTTCATCATCGAAATGACTTAGGAATTCAGCATGCCAAGGACTTACCAATATGGGTATTTGTGGAATTCACCACCTTTGGCAATTTGGCAAACCTTTTGTCACATGGACTGGACCCTGCAATAGTTCAGGCCGTTTCCAATAGCTTTGGAATTAAGGACATGAGCTTTTTTGTCTCTTGCATTAACTTGTTGAATGAGGCAAGAAATATATGTGCTCATCAGGGGCGAATCTGGAATCGGAGCTGGCTCTCCGTAAAATCAACTCAGTTGTTAAAGAAAACCAGAATGCCTGAATGGAGGTGCAAATGGGATGCTCAGGCAGGGAGATGGCGTCAGAAACCCTCATCGGGTTCACAGTTCTTACTGAAGGATAACGAGAGTACTGCTATCGTTCTGACCGTCTGCAATATCCTTCTGCGTGCTGCCGCCTCCCACAGCCATTGGAAAGAGCGCCTGCTCGATTTGCTCACCAATCAGGATGCTCCCTTCCCGGATATGTATGTGCACCTTGGCTTTACTAATCCTCATTGGCACGAGCATCAATTGTGGAAATGATAGGCGGGGTTGTTCATTAATTAGGCCTTCGACGTCGATGGTGGCGTAGTGGAGGATGTAGAGGGGCATAGGTCAGTTGGTTTTGCGATAGACGCCGGGGGTGAGGAATTGGATGATCCCTTTGTCTCGGAGGTACTGAAGTTGCTGGCGGATTTTGGCTTCGACGTTGTTGTTGCGGGGGTGGCGGGCTTTCAGAGGCTCAACGAAGGAGTACATCTGATTCAGGGTGAAGGTGGAGGGGAGTTTTTCGGTGCATTGGAGGATATCGAACAGCCAGCCCCGGCTTTCGATACTCCCGGTCTGCAGGGAATAAAGCTGGTTATATTTCTGGCAGACTTCTTTTTTATCCAGAATCTTGCCATTGCTGATGATGGGGATTTTGGCAGAGTCGGGGACTTTGCCGAGAAGAATGTTGCATCCCTCCCAGCCGGCTCGTGCGGCGGTGTCTTTCAGCTGCGGCCTTTTCTGGATGATATCCGGGATGAAAAAGCACCTGGGGACGATGATGAGGTTGTTTACCTGGCAGCGGTCGTAGTGCAGGAAGAAGAAGCTGGGGTTGTCGAGAGAGGTGATGCGCTCTATCATGGTGCGGTAGACGCCATCGACGACGCTGCTCTTGAAGCGGGAGGTGGTGGATTTCTTGCTCTTCAATTCATACTGGGCGCGGCAGTTCCGGCAGACGTAGTCTTTCACCGGGGAGTTGGGGGCGGCGGGCTGGATGGACTCCGCGCCGCAGACGGGGCAGTACATGTTGCGGGCGAGCCAGTCTTCGGTCAGGATGCGGGCTTGCTGGGCGGGGCTTTTGTAGCCTTGTATCAGGGCCGTGTTGAATTTCAGATCCATGTGATGTGCCAGCGGTTCGGAGGTGAAGGGGATGAATGTTCCTTTCGATTCTAGCAGAAATGGATTTTTGTTCAAGTCTGCGGGTGTTCAGTTGGGGTGAGAAAAATCAGACGGAGGGGTGGAACGGTTTTTTTCTTGTTATTGATACTGAACTGTTTGAGGGGAGATTGGGATGTTTTGGTGTAAAGTGTAATATGTTGCAATATATTTATTATTAAGACATAACGAAACTTTGTGATTGACGGGGACGGGAGGAGTTGTTAGATTGTGGCGCATGACGTTTGGGAAATTTTGTAGTATGCTGCTGGTGGGAATGCTTGCGGTGGGTGCAGTGGCCCGGGCGGGTGAGATGAGGACGGAGCCGGTAATGTTTGAATACCCCGACAGGGCCGTTCCACGGTATAGCGTAGGGGTGAGTGGTGGTACGCAGGGCG
>JAZNYB010000285.1:0-3088 GCA_045594185.1 Faecousia sp.
GCCCCTACAGGGTGCATCCGCTCGACAAGCCAAAATTTACCCAGTCATCCCATCTTAAAAGATTGCCCGCCATGCTCCCAAAAGCAGGATCACTCCAAGCGCCTTGTGAAGCCAGAACGCTGGGATGCGCTGCCCGAAGAAGCCGGAGATCACCCCGCCCAAGGTGCTGCCTATAAGATATGGCCATGCGGCTTGCCAGGGCAGCTCACCCTGCATACCATAAATGGTCAGGGACACCAGGCAAAAGGGGATGACCGCCGCCAGAACCGTGGGAAAAAGGGCATCCTCCTTCACATCGGTAAAGGTCTGCAGCGAGGGTGCTAAAACCATTCCCGCCCCCGCTCCAAACAAACCGTTGCAGGCACCGGCAAACAATCCGCACAGGACGGCAGGCAGTTTAGACTTTTTTCTTCCTTCCATAAAAATCCCCCCTTCGGTCAGTTTTTCCGAAGGAGGCTTTTTTATGCGCCGCTGTCACAGGAATAACCCCCGGCCAAAGGCAACTTCATGCCGAAAGCCGGGGGTGAACAGCTTAATGATCAGGGCTCTTGGGAGGTGTCCGCTCCTCCGTGGCAGCCCATGGGACACACGCCGCAATTGCCGCCGCAGGAGCAAGAGCCCTTGCCGCTTTTTTTCTTTTTGATCTCAGACACCACGATGGCGATAAACACCACCGCCACCAGTGCCGCGACTAAAATGGTGGGCCAATTCATGGAATAACCTCCTTACCGAGCGTGCTTCTTCTCATGGGGATTCTTTCTCACCAACAGCCACAGCATGACCAGCAGAGCAACCAGAGCAACTACCGTCCATCCGGTGAACACGCCGCTTGCCAGCATACCGAGCTGATAGACCATGAGAGAAACCGCGTAAGCGAATACACACATATAACCAATGGCAAAGACCGTCCACCAGCCGTTGTTCATCTCCCGCTTGATAGCACCCATGGCGGCGAAGCAGGGAGCGCACAGCAGGTTAAACAGCAGGAAGGACATACCCGCCAGCTTGCTGCCGCCGAAAAATTCCTGACCGATCAGGGCAAGCCGCTGGGAGTCCATGGCATCCACCAGCTCAAAAGCCAGATCCGCGTCTGCCATAGAGGACAGTGAGCCGAACACACCGACCACCTCTTCCTTTGCCACAAGACCCAGAACCGTAGCCACCGCAGCCTGCCAGTTGCCGAAGCCCAGAGGCTTAAAGATCACTGCCACGAAGCTGCCGATCACATTGAGAATGGATGTCTCGTCTCCGGTGATATAGTGCAGACCGCCCACAAAGGACAGGGAGTTCAGCACCCAAATCACCACAGAAGCCGCCAGAATGACAGTACCGGCACGCTTAATGAAGCCCCATCCCCGATCCCATGTGGTACGAAGCACATTGGACGCAATGGGGGCATGGTAAGCGGGAAGCTCCATAACGAAGGGAGCTGGATCACCGGCGAAGGGCTTTGTCTTTTTCAGAATGATGCCGGAGACGATGACAGCGCCGATGCCCGCAAAGTAGGCGATGGTAGCGACAATGGCACTGCCCCCGAACAGAGCACCGGCAATCATGCTGACAATGGGCATTTTCGCGCCGCAGGGAATGAAGCCGGTGGTCATAATGGTCATTTTGCGATCTCTGTCCTGATCAATGGTGCGGCTTGCCATGATGCCGGGAACGCCGCAGCCGGAAGCCACCAGCATAGGAATAAAGCTCTTGCCGGAAAGACCAAACTTGCGGAACAGGCGATCCATAATAAAGGCAACACGGGACATATAGCCGCAGTCCTCCAGAAGGGACAGCAGGAGGAACAGGATCATCATCTGGGGAACGAAGCCCAGAACGGCACCCACACCGCCCACGATGCCATCCGCGATCAGGGATACCAGCCACGGAGCGCATCCAATAGCCTCCAGCCCGGAAGCCACCCCGGGAACGATCCATGTGCCGAACAAGGTATCGTTCATAAAGCCAACCGTCCAGTCACCGATAGAGCCGATGGATATGTAATAAATGCCCCACATGACCAGAACAAAAATAGGCAGAGCAAGGATGCGGTTGGTAACGATATGGTCGATCTTGTCGGAAACCGTCATGCGGCTGGGGTGCTTTTTCTTGTATACCCCTGTCAGAATCCGTTCGATATAGTTATACCGCTCGTTGGTAATGACCGCTTCCGCGTCATCGTCCATTTCCTTTTCCACGGCACGGATATCCTTATCCATATGCGCCAGAATGTCCTTTTGCAGACCCAGCTTTTCCAGCACCTTCTCGTCCCGCTCAAAGATCTTAATGGCATACCACCGCTGACGATCCTCCGGCATTTCATGGACAGCCGCTTCCTCAATATGGGCAAGGGCGTGTTCCACTGTGCCGGAGAAAATGTGCCTGGGCAGAGTTTTGCAGCCCTTTGCCGCCTGGATCGCCGTGTCTGCCGCTTCCTCCACGCCGGTATTTTTCAGAGCGGAAATTTCTACCACAGGACATCCCAAGGCCTTGCTCAGCTTCTGAATGTCGATCTTGTCACCGTTCTTGCGAACAATGTCCATCATATTGATGGCTACCACCACCGGTATCCCCAATTCCATAAGCTGGGTGGTGAGATACAGATTCCGTTCCAGATTCGTGCCGTCCACGATATTCAAAATACCGTCAGGTCGTTCTTCCATGAGGTAGTCCCGGGCAACCACCTCCTCCAAAGTATAAGGGGACAAAGAATAGATGCCGGGCAGGTCTGTGATGATCACATCCCCGTTTTTCTTCATTTTGCCCTCTTTCTTTTCCACCGTTACACCGGGCCAGTTGCCAACATACTGGTTGGAGCCGGTGAGGGTGTTAAAGAGGGTGGTTTTGCCGCTGTTGGGGTTTCCCACAAGGGCAATGCGAAGCTGCATAGCGTTTCCTCCATTTCTTGGTTAGCCCTCGCTAACCTTTATGCAAAATAAAAGCGGTCTTGCTTTTCTTATTCAACCTCGATCATCTCCGCGTCAGCCTTGCGGATAGACAGCTCATAGCCCCGAACGGTCAGCTCCAGCGGGTCCCCCAGAGGAGCGACCTTGCGGACATAGATCTGCACGCCTTTGGTAATGCCCATATCCATGAT
>JAZNYB010000286.1:0-24082 GCA_045594185.1 Faecousia sp.
TTGGTGGAGACTAATGGACTCGAACCATCGACCTCCTGCGTGTGAAGCAGGCGCTCTAACCAGCTGAGCTAAGCCTCCAAGGACCTTGTTATTATAACAGAGTTTCCATAAAAATCAAGCCTTTTTTTGAAATTTTCAAGAATCTTTTTGCAAAATCTGTGTCTTCGGATGTTCCGGATACTATTTTTACATTTGATTGAAAAGCCCATAGTTTTGTGGTAAAATCAATCCCATAAACAAAAATTTGACGAGGTGATCTTCTTGATTGAAATTACAGCCTGGATGGATTCGTTTTTGAAGGTCTTAACCGAACATTTCAGAAATCGCATTTGGTTTGTAGGATTGCAGGGAAGCTATGCCCGGAGCGAAGCCACAGAAACAAGCGATATTGATATTGTGGTCATTCTTGATGAATTGTCTGCCGAGGATGTTCAAACTTATAATGCCATATTAGACACCTTGCCCCGCAGGGAGCTGATTTGTGGCTTCCTCTCCGGAAAAAATGAGCTCCTGAACTGGGAGCCGTCTGACCTTTTTCAGTTCTACTACGACACAACCCCTGTAAGGGGAAGTCTGGATGAACTAATACCTTTGCTTGACGATTCTGCCGTTGACAGAGCGATCAAAATTGGCGCGTGCAATATCTTTCACGGCTGTGTGCATAATATGCTCCACGAAAAGAGCGAGGAAATCTTAAAAGGATTATATAAAGCGGCTTCTTTTGTTGTGCAGGCAATCTGCTTCCGGCAAACAGGAACTTATTTTCGCCGTCAAGCGGATTTACTCCAAGTCGCTTTGCCCCACGATCGAGCCGTCATCGAAACCTTTTTGTACCTAAAAAATGGCGGAGCGGTTCTTTTTCAAATAATGTCCGAAACATTGTTTACTTGGTCTAAGAAGCAGATCGATAACACAAAAAGAGTATACCCATAAACCCAAAGGAGCGCAATAACAATGGAAGCATACCAATATATCACACTGAGAGATGATCCCCAATGGATGAACTCCGCCGCACAATGGTTCAGCGGCAAGTGGAAGGTTCCCACAGAAGCCTATTTGGAGTGCATGGAAGCATATTTATGCAGGGAAACGGAGTATGGATGGTATCTTTGTTTGGCTGGAAATCAAATTGTTGGTGGGCTTGGTGTCATAGAAAACGATTTTCACAACCGGAAAGACCTTACCCCCAATGTTTGCGCTGTATTCACCGAGGAGAAATACCGTTGTCAAGGGATCGCTGGACATTTGCTGAACATGGCGGTGGAGGATTTGAGATCAAAAGGCATCTCCCCGATCTATTTGCTTACCGACCATACCGGATTTTATGAAAGGTATGGATGGGAGTTTTTCTGCATGGTTCAGGGGGACGGAGAATCCTATATGTCCAGAATGTATGTCCACAGATAGGTCGCCTCCAAAAAAGTCCTTTGGCAGTTTTTTATACAAACCGCCATTGACAGAAACCTGTCCAGAAACTATAATGAGCAAAAAAGGAGGGAATTTCCTTGGGCTTTGGACTTGGCGATTATACCGGTATTATGGGCTTTGGCGGCTTCAATTTTATGGGACTGATCGGAGGATTGTTCTTTCTGGTGGTTCTTTCCCTGTTTGTGTTCGTTCTGGTCAAAAGCATCGGTCAGTGGCACAAAAACAACAACAGCCCGGTACTGACCGTGGATGCAAAGGTGGTTGCCAAGCGGGGCGACTATCATCGGGGCACCGGGGATTCCATGGGACATACCACCTACTACGCCACCTTTCAGGTAGAAAGCGGAGATCGTTTGGAGCTTTGCGTTCCAGACGACCAGTACGGCTATCTGGTGGAGGGGGACTTGGGAAAGCTCACCTTTCAGGGAACAAGATTTTTAGGCTTCCGCAGAGGATAATTAAAAGGGCCTGCTGCTTGTGTTTGCGGCAGACCCTACTTTTATTCAAACAAGCCGGAGGAAAGATACCGGCTTCCACTGTCAGGAAGCACCACAACAATGGTCTTTCCCCGGTTTTCTTCCCTTTTTGCCACCTGAAAAGCCCCCCAAAGAGCCGCCCCGGAAGAAATACCCGCCAAAACGCCCTCTGTTTTTGCCAAAGTCCTTGCAGCGGCGAAAGCATCCTCCGTCCGCACCGTGACCACCTCATCCAAAAGCGTCGTATCCAGCACCTCCGGGATAAATCCCGCCCCGATGCCCTGTATGCCGTGGCTGCCGGCTTTTCCTCCGGACAGCACCGGGGAATCCGCAGGCTCTACGGCAATGACCTTTAAGGCGGGGTTCTTTTCCTTCAGATACCGCCCTGTGCCGGTGATAGTGCCTCCGGTTCCTACCCCGGCAACCAAAATATCCACCCTTCCTTGGGTATCTGCCCAGATTTCCGGTCCTGTCGTCTCGTAATGCGCCTGTGCGTTGGCAGAATTGGAAAACTGGTCAGGAATGAAGCTGCCGGAGATGCTTTCTGCCAGCTCCTTTGCCTTGGCGATCGCTCCTGCCATTCCCTCCCTTCCGGGGGTGAGGATGATTTCCGCGCCGTAGGCTTTCATCAGCTCCTGCCGCTCCTTGCTCATTGTGTCCGGCATGACGATCATGGCTTTATACCCACCAGTGGCAGCCAGCATGGAAAGAGAAATGCCGGTATTGCCGGAGGTTGGCTCGATGATCGTCCCGCCCGGAGGAAGAAGCCCCGCTTTTTCCGCGGCTTGGAGCATAAAAAGGGCAGCTCTGTCCTTGGCAGAGCCTGTGGGATTATAAAGCTCCAGCTTGGCAAGGATGCGGGTTGAGGCGGTATGATGTTTCAGCTCCAAAAGGGGCGTGCTGCCAATAAGCTGAGGGACGGTTTTTGTGAGCATAGGCGTACCTCCACAGGATTTTTCACGATTATACACCCACACTGAATCTGCTGTCAACGATGACTTTCACCCAATCTCCGTGGAAATTTTCGTTGACGGTGCATATAATACTGTGGTAAAATTCCAGAAAGCAAGAGAATTTCGGAGGTCGTGGACATGGACAGCATGGAAAGCAGGATTGAGGGCATTGTAGACCTGATTATGGAGGACTACGGAAATGGCAGAGACATTGACCGTCTGGAGCCCTCCCGCCAGCCGGACAAAGAGATCGTCACGGATTTGGTGCATAAGCTCCAAAGAATCATCTATCCCGGCTATGCCAGAGACAAAAATTACCGCATTTACAACGCCAAGCACAATCTCTCCATGCTCATTGAGGATGTCGCTTACCATCTCACCCGGCAAATCTACATTGTTTTACAAGCAGATCATCGTTATGAAGACAGAAGTTCTGTCGAGGTGGAGGAGATCGCCCAAGAGCTGAGTGTGGCTTTTTTTCAGCGTATTCCGACGGTTCGTGCATTGGCGCAGACCGATGTGCAGGCAGCTTACGACGGCGACCCTGCGGCTTACAGCAAGGACGAGGTCATTTTCTCCTATCCGGGGCTTTTTGCCATTACGGTGCAGCGGCTTGCCCATGAGTTGTATGTGCTGGGTGTACCAATGCTGCCCCGAATGATGACCGAGTATGCTCACTGCATTACCGGCATCGACATCCACCCCGGTGCGGTCATTGGGGATCATTTCTTCATTGACCACGGCACAGGTGTGGTCATTGGTGAAACGACTGTGATCGGAAATCATGTGAAGATCTATCAAGGCGTTACTTTGGGCGGCTTAAGCACCAGAGGCGGGCAAAACCTCCGGGGGGCAAGACGGCATCCCACCATCGAAAACAGGGTTACCATTTACGCCGGCGCCTCTATTTTGGGTGGCGAGACGGTAATCGGAGAAGGCTCGGTCATTGGCAGTAACGCTTTTATCACCGCATCCGTAGCACCCAATTCCCGGGTGCGGGGCAGCGGGGCATAAGCACCTTTCACAATGGATCATTCCGAAAAAGTGGTCGAATAATCCCGTTGACAAAAGAAGTGCCCAATGATATTATAAATGCAGTTGGTTTTCCAACATCCCAAAAATTATGGGTATTATGAAAGAGAGGTACATCATTATGCGTAGTAAATGGGTAGCATTCCTGCTTTGCCTGTTCCTGGGTTGCCTTGGAATTCACAGATTCTATGTAGGCAAAATTGGTACCGGTATCATTTGGCTTCTGACCGGAGGTCTGTTTGGCATTGGCGCACTGGTGGATTTAATCGTTATTTTGTGCGGCGGTTTCCGGGACAAGAACGGCAACTTCCTGAAATAACCTCTGCACCTCCATTCTAAAACAAAAAACAACTGCCAGCTTCCATTTGGGAGTTGGCAGTTGTTAATTTAGGAGCTGTTAGATTTCGTACCAGCGGATCTCGTTGGCTTCCAGATGCAGAGGGAATGAGCCGGAATCCGTATGAACCACGGTATCCTGTGGCACATAGGTGTTGTTGACTACGCAGTATTTTCCATTGGCTACAAAGGCGTGAACCTCCACATTGCAGTTCTCGGAGAACCACCTGTGCAGCTCCTTTTCCGCTCCCGCGCTCCACAAAATCGCCCGGTACAGCATCCGGCTGTTGGAGAAGGAATAGGGCAGACCGGAAATGTATACACTGCGACCCTTGCCAAAGGAATTGACCGCCATCTGCACTTCCTTGTCGTGGTGGACAAGGATTTCCGCACCCTCCAGAGCGTAAATATTCTTCTTGCCCTCGCCAAAGTCCGGCTGACCGTCACAGTCTGCCAGAATGAAGTGGTCGGGGTGCTGCTCCCAGTTGTACTTGTCGTAGTTCAGGGTAAAGCCTGTCTCCTTTTCCACACCCATAAGGGAAGCGAGCTGGAAATAATGCCCCTGATACTGGTGACCGGAGGGCTCGCCGACACCGATAAAGCCGCCGCCCCGATGGACAAACCCACGAATGGCAGAGGAAATTTCCGGTTCTTCCCAGACAGCACCGCCGGTGTGAGCGGTATCCCCGTCACCTACGGTAATGATTACATCAATATCGTCCAAAACACCGGGATTTTCCCGAATATCGTCAAAACTGATAAACCGCACATCAAAGGGCGCGCCGGACAGGGCTTCGATCACCCCGGCGTAGGAGTAGTTCTGCTTTTGATACAGGGCGTGATGCACCATATGACAGCCCCATGCCCGCTGTTTTCCCCAGGCGTTGAGGACGGCAACGGTCTTGATACAATAGGGGGTAGTGCCGTGGATATTGTCATACAGCTCCCGGAACTCATCACAGACAGATTCCACATAATCCACAAATTCAGGGAATTGCAGTGCCAGCTTCAAATAGCCGCCGTAGCCGATGCGGTCGATGGGCTTGCGGAGGATGGCACGGCGGGCAGTGACCCAGTTTTCCTTGGCTTCCTTCACCGGGTCGCCGCCTTCATAGAAGGTATCCGGGAAGAAGTAAGGCAGGAAACGACCTTCGGTATACTTGACGCCGGGAATATCGGAGATCAGCCGCAGGGTAGAGCCGTTGCCCACAGAGCCTACCACCGCATCCAGACCGATGGACTTAAATTCCTCCATGAAAGGCTCTGTGCCGATCCAGTGATCCCCTAAGAACATCATGGCTTCTTTGCCCAGCTCATGGGTAATGTCCACCATTTCCTTCGCCAGCTTTGCCACTTCTCTGCGCTGGAACGCCTGATAATCCTTAAACTCCTTGGATGGCACGCGGTACTGGTTGTTGTAGTAGCCCTGGTCGATGATGAACTCGGGTCGGAATTTGTAGCCCACTTCCCTTTCAAACTGCTCCAAAATGTAGGGAGAAACGGAAGCGGAGTAGCCATACCAGTCCACATATTTTTCCCTTTTCAGCTCGTCAAACATGAGGGTGAACTGGTGGAAGAAGGTGGTATAGCGGATCACATTCACATAGGGGTGGTCGGCAACGAACTTTCTCAGCCGCTCCATGGTAAATTTATGGGTCTTGGGCTGGCGCACATCAAAGGTGATCTGATGCTCGAAGTTCTGCCAACCGTTGGTCACGGCGTTATACATATGCACCGGATCCCAAATGAGATAAGCAAGGAAGCTGACCGTATACTCGTGGAAGGCTTTGGGTCTGTCAATGACTACACAGCCGGTTTCCTCCTCATAACGCCACTGCTCTGTGGAGACAGGCTTCCCTTCGGTTCTGTCCATGACCTCCCACCAGCGGGTAATATCGTCTCTGGTGTTTACCTCCATCAGCTCCCGGCTGATGCCCTTCATCAGAGGGATAGACAATGCGCCTTCCGTTGCGGTATGGAAAGCGGTCATAATATAGCACTGCTGAACCTCCTCGGGGTTCGCCTTTGCCCAGGCGTTATCCTTCCGGGTGGTGTAATAAGTGGAGTAGATCTTGGCGCCTACCCCTTGCAGCTCTTGGGGGAAGTCTGTGCCGTCGCAGTCCCGGACGGCATCCGCACCCCACCGTTTCATAATTTCAAGGGTTTGGGGCACCACATCTATGTCTGTGGGAATGGTAACTCTGCCAATGCGCTTTTTTTGTTCCATAAAACCTCCGGAGAGCCTTTGACTCAAAAAGTAATAGGTAATAGTGAATAGGTATCTGCGGCGTAAGCCGTGATCCTGTCATAAAGAAAAGCCTTGGGAACTCAGGCGAATCCCCAAGGCAAGCTCCTTAACCCTTAACGCCACCGGCAGTAACACCGGCGATGATCTTCTCGGACAGGAAGATATACAGGAAGAAGGTGGGAAGGAACACAATGACAACCGCGGCAAACATACCGGACCAGTCGCCGGTGTACTTCATGGAGTTGATCATGGAGTACAGACCAACCGCAACAGGACGCATCTTGTCGGAGTTGGCAAAAATCAGGGACAGGAAGTATTCGTTCCAAATATTGATAAAGTTAAAGATGGTAACGGTAATAATACCGGGCTGTGCCATGGGGAACATAACCTTCCAGAAAATCTTTTTCGGAGGGCAGCCATCAATCTCTGCCGCTTCCTCAAAGCTGCGGGACAGGTTGGCAAAGAAGTTCAGCAGGAAGATGGTGGTATAAGGAACATTGATACCGATGTACAAGAACAACAGAACCAGACGATTCTTAATACCATTGTCCACCATGTGAAGCTGGGCGATAATACAGAACAGAGGCAGCACGATCATGGCAACAGGAACGCCCATAGCCGCCACGAAGCCGGACTGGATCGCCTTATTGCCGATGAACTTGAACCGGCTGAGAACATAAGCGCAGGGGGCGCAAATGAGGATCAGCAGAGCGCAGGAGACGAGAGAATAGACCAGAGAATTCATAAAGATCTTGGAAACATTCTGGCTGCCCCACGCCTTTGCGTAGTTTTCAAAATGCAATCCGGAGGGGAACTTGCCCACCTGATTGTCGAAGATCTCCGGGGTGGTGGACAAGCTGGCGCAAAGCACCCAACCCAGGAGAATAAAGGTAAACAGCACCCATGCAATGATGATCACATAGCCGGGAAGCAGACGGGCTTCTTTTTTCAGACTGCTGACAAAGCGAGAGCTCTGACGATTCTTTTGCTTATCCATAACGAACCCTCCTCCTTACAGCTCCAGATCATCGTTTTTGAACAGTCTGTTGCAGACCCAGAAAACGATGACCACAAAGATCGCCAACAGAATACCGATGGCCGCGCCCAGACCGGCGTTTCGCTCCGTGACCGTATTGCCCGCGCCAAAGGTCTGCATATACAGGTAGACCATGGGGGTAATAACGGCGGTATCCGTAGTAACATTGGAGAACAACTGCGACCACAGGAAGAAGCCCATGCTGGTAATGGACCACATGGTGATGTTGGTCTTAAAGCAGCCCTTCAGCAGAGGAAGGGTGATATAACGGAACTGGTTGATCTTACCCGCACCGTCAATGGTAGAAGCTTCGTAATACTGCTCTCCGATGGAATCAATGCCGGAGAGGAAGATCAGCATATGATAGCCGACCATACCGAAGCAATAGGCAATGAGCAGAGCCAGGAATTTGTGATCCATGTCCAGCCATTGGAAGCCCAGCCAGTCAGCAAGGGGCTTGAGCAAACCGTACTGGTTGGAAAAAACATACTGCTGCCACATGATCGCCAAAGCCACGGCAGAGACGATGTTGGGCAGATAAATAACGGCACGGAAGAACTTTTTGCCCTTAATGCCGCTGCTGAGAATAACTGCGAACAGCAGAGCAAGGGTCATAACAATCAGACCACCAAAGAACCAGATCTTCAGCAGATTCAGGCAGGAGGTGAGGAAAACGGGGGTGTTAATGAGCTTTAAGTAATTATCCACACCGGTGAACTGCCACTGATCCATGGAGGCAGTGACATTGTCGATCTTGAAAAAGCTCATCATGACAGTCCGGATGATGGGGTATACGAAGGTTGCCACAAAAAACAGCAATGCGGGGGTCAGAAACCAAATGATCATGCCGCGATTCTTTTTTTGCACGGGAGTTGCCCTCCTTTTTTCCTGGAGTTTCAAAAGGGCGGCAGCTTTGCTGCCGCCCTGCATTGCGTGGTTCTTGATGTAATAGCTTACTTCTGAGCCGCAGCCAGCATATTGGCAACAAACTCTTCAGCAGTAATGGAGCCGCCGCACAGCTTCAGAACATTCTCCTTGATGGCGGGGGTGATATCGTTGTTGGACTCAACGCCAACAGCCCAGCTCCAGCGGAGGGTGGTGGCTTCCATGACGGGCTTTACACCAGCCATGAGAGCGGGCCACTCGGTGTTGGTGGTATCTGCGGGGATACCAACGGACAGGGTGGACAGGTTCTGGTCAGCCTCGCCCTTGGTCAGATAGTTGATGAGCTGGAATGCCTCGTCAGCGACCTCGGTCTTGTTGTTGATGGCGAAAACCTGCGCGCCGTAGTTAGCGGCCTCCAGACCCACAGTGCCGCCGGTAACGGTGGGATAGCTGAAGCAGCCCCAAACAAAATCTTCGCCGGTGATGTTCTTAACCTCGTTGGGCAGCCAGGATCCGTTCAGGTACATGGCAGCCTGACCGCCGGCCAGCTCAACATTCTGACCATTGGGCCATGCGTTGGACTCAATGTTGGTGGAGAAATAGCCCAGAGAAGCGAGCTGCTCATAGTCCTTGGCGAACTGCAGGACAGCGGGATCGTCCCACTTGCCGTTTGTAACGATGTCACGGACGCCTTCTTCTCCAACCAGACGGCCCAGATGGTAGCCGATCATGCAGGTGATGTAAGCATCGTCACAGGTGATGGGGGTATAGCCGGCAGCCTTGATCTTGGCGCAGACATCCAGCAGCTCGTCCCAGGTGGTGGGAGCGGTAACGCCGACCTGCTCAAAGATGGAAGCGTTATAGAAGAAGTTGAAAACATTGGGCTGATAGGGGATGCTCATCAGCTTGCCGCCGCCAACTTCACGGCAGGCACCAATCAGACCGGCAATGGCAGTATCCTCGTACTTATACTGAGCGGCCAGATCTTCCAGATTCAAAAGATAAGGAGCAAAGGTGGTGTTGACGCGGTCGATGTCCTCATCGAACACATCGATGACCTGACCAGCGTCCAGAGCGGGCTGCAGGCCTTCGCGGATACCGGTACGACCCTTGAACTGCAGGTCGACCTTGATGCCGGTTTCCTCGGTGAACTTCTCAACAGCAGCGGCGATCGCCTGACCCTGAGGCTCAGTGGATTCCCACATGGACCAATAAACGACCTTCTTGGCACTGCCGCCTTCGCCGCAGGCACCCAGAGCCAAAACCATGACCAGGACCAGCAGCAGAGCAATAATTTTCTTCATCGTTACTTCCTCCTAAATGATTGTTTTGAGTGGTATGTTGGTTGTATGAGTACAACACAGCTCCATTTTATTATAGCGCATTTGTACAATTAGTCAACAGATTTTTTGCCTTTGTTATGCTATGTGTGCAAAAATGTGATTTTGCACAAGGGGGCATCGTACAGTTTGTACAAAACCTATTATAGACCTTGCCTTTTGGCTCATAGAGCGGTATGCCTGCATAAACCACACAATCAGTATAACAAAAAGTCGGATTCCCGCAAGAATGATATTGCTTGGAATTTTATAAATATTGCTTATTTTTCGGTTTTTGCCGCAAAAAGCGGAGCATTCAGCAATATTTAATACAAATTGTGAAGTGCGACAAAAGTTGGTGTGGTATTTTCCGGAATCTATGGATTATGTCCATAAATAAATTGAAATGAAAATGAAAAAAAGTGTTGACATTTCGGTAAAAGTGTGTTATAAATGCAAATATACAAAAAAATAGTAGAAATTGCAAAACAAGATGCCTAAAAATTGGAAAAAAGGAGGGACAGCCATGAGCAACAGACGGTATGATATGAGCCGGGAAGCATTTCCGGGCGGCAGAGACAGAACGCCGGAGCTTGATTTTGTTTATACCGGCGGTGGTGACGCGGGATTGAACGCGCGGCTTCTGTATGTCAGCTCCGCGAAATATGAAAAAGACTGGCACAGCGAGATGCACACCCACGATTTCTCTGAACTGTTCTACATCATCGGCGGCAAGGGAACCTTTGTTTTGGAGAACACCGCGTTTCCCATTCATCCGGACGATATGATCGTTGTCAATCCTTATGTGAAGCACACGGAGACCTCCATGCGGGAGAATCCTTTGGAATATATTGTTTTGGGGATTCAGGGGCTATCTTTTCAGGTCAAAGACGCCATTGCCCATCCGGAATATTGCCTGCTCCACTTCCGGGAGGGGCACGGTGATCTTCGCTTCATTTTGCGGATGCTGGTACGGGAGATCCAAAGAAGCGACCCGGGCAGAGAAGCGATGTGTCAGAATCTTCTCAATGTGCTGCTTCTGCAAATGCAGAGGCGCAGAGAGATTTCCCTTATGGGGAGCAACACGAAGCAGGTCAGCCGGGAATGCGCCAATGTGCGGCAGTACATCGACACACATTTCAAAGAGCCTTTGACTTTGGACGAGCTGGCCGCAAAGGCACATCTCAACAAGTTTTATATGTCCCACGAATTTAAGGCGGCATACGGAATGTCACCTATTAACTATATGATCGCCTGCCGGGTGCGGGAAAGCAAACACCTTTTACTTACCACGGATTATTCCCTTTCCCAAATTGCCGGCATTGTAGGCTTCTCCTCCGCCAGCTATTTCTCCCAAAGCTTTAAGAAAGCTACAGGCATGAGCCCTCAGGAATATCGCCGCACCGCCAAAAACGAACAATTGCGTACGGTGCTTACCACAATGCTTCCCGCCGAGGCAGGGTTATAACCGCAATACCCTCTTTCTAAGCTGACTCCCGCGCCCAATGGCGCACCGATAAGTCACCTCTGTTCGGGGACGGAGGTGACTTTTTTGCGCTGAAAGCCCGGACAAAGTGCCAACGGACAGGACTGCTCACAGAGCAAATGGGGCAAAGAAAATTTAATATTTCCTCTTGACAAGGGGTGTGCCTGTGTGTATAATAAAACTAACATTTGATTATCTTCTTTGCAAAAGTTAGGTGGTGTTCCCCCATGACACAAAGAGAAAGACAGGTTCTTCAGGCAATTGCGGAAGATCCCATGATCTCCCAGCAGGATCTGGCAAACAAGCTGGGGCTGACCCGCTCCGCTGTAGCAGTTCACATCTCCAATCTCATGAAAAAAGGACACATTGCCGGAAAAGGCTATGTCCTGCGCACAGGCGCCTATGCTGTGGTGGTTGGCGGAGCAAACATGGACATCGGCGGGCAGAGCTTTACAGAGCTGGTTTCCAAGGACTCCAACCCGGGCACCGTCCATATGAGCCCCGGGGGTGTAGGAAGGAACATTGCTCATAACATGGCTCTTTTGGGTGTGGATGTAAGAATGCTCACAGCCTTGGGCGACGACCTCTACGGAAAGCAGATCGCCGCAAGCTGCTCCGAGCAAGGAATCGACCTGAGCTGCGCTCTGAGAGTTCCCAACGAAGCCACCTCCACTTATCTCTACATTGCCAGCCCCGACGGTGACATGGCTCTCGCCGTTTCCCATATGAGCGTGTGTGACCAAATCACCCCCGCTTATCTTGAAAAAAATCACGCGCTCCTGAGCAACGCGCAGGTCATTGTGGCGGATACCAACATTCCGGAGGAATCCTTAAAATATCTGGCTGAACACTGCTCTGTGCCGTTATTCTGTGACCCTGTGTCCACCAAAAAAGCGGAAAAGCTCCGCTCCATCCTCCCCCATATCCACACCCTGAAGCCCAACCTTCTGGAAGCGGAGCTGCTCTCCGGTGTAACCATCAAAACGGAGAAGGATCTGGAGGAAGCCGCCGACCGCCTCATTGAGCTGGGTGTCCATCGCCTGTTCATCTCTCTGGGGGCTCAGGGTGTTTACGCCGCAACCAGGGACGAACGGCTGCGCATCCCCAACTTTAAGGTCGATCCGGTAAATGCCACCGGCTGCGGAGACTCCTTTATGGCTGCCCTTGTGTGGGCTTATCTGGAAGGAACCGACCTGCGGGATACCGCCCTTGCCGGTCTTGCCGCCGCCAGCATTACCATCGAAAGCCCCAATGCCATCAACCCCGCCATGAGCGCGCGTAACCTCCGCAGCCGCATGGCTGACCATATGAAATAAGAAATCAAAATAACGAATAGAAAGGTGTTATTGAAAATGATTCTCAACAAGTATTTGGATGTCAACCCCGAAGTCGCCGCCGCCGTCGCAGAGGGCAAGCCCGTTGTCGCTCTGGAGTCCACCATCATCTCCCATGGTATGCCCTATCCCCAGAATGTGGAGACTGCTCTGAAAGTAGAAGCCATCATCCGCCAGGCCGGTGCCGTTCCTGCCACCATCGCCATCATCGGTGGTCGTCTGAAGGCCGGTCTGACCGCGGAAGAAATCGAGTATTTCGGCAAGAAGGGTCTGGATATCGCCAAGGCTTCCCGCCGGGATCTGGCTGTTCTGTGCGCCCGGGGCGAGGACGGTGCTACCACCGTTACCACCACCATGATCATCGCCCACATGGCCGGCATCAAGATCTTCGCCACCGGCGGCATCGGCGGCGTGCATCGTGGTGCTGAGACTACGATGGACATCTCTGCCGACCTGGAAGAGCTGGGTCAGACCCCTGTTATGGTCGTCTGTGCCGGCGCGAAGAGTATTCTTGATCTGGGTCTTACTCTGGAATATCTGGAGACAAAGGGCGTTCCCGTACTGGGCTACGGCACCGACAAGCTCCCCGCCTTCTACACCCGCACCTCCGACTTCGGTGTGGACTACCGCATGGACTCCCCCGAGGAGCTGGCAACTGCTCTCAAGGCTCACAATGATCTGGGCATGAAGTCCGGTATTCTGGTTGCCAACCCCATTCCCGAGGAATACTCCATGGATCCTGCCGTGATCAACAAGGCGATCGACGATGCCGTTAAAGAGTGCGTAGCAAAGGGCATTGCCGGCAAGGAAACCACTCCCTTCCTGCTGGCCCGCATCGCTGAGATCACCGGTGGCAACTCTCTGGCCTCCAACATCCAGTTGGTGTTCAACAATGCCCGTCTCGCCGCTGAGACTGCCATCGCCTACAGCAAGCTGAGCTGATTAAAATACCTAAAAATCCGGGTGCGCCGATGATGGCACACCCGGTTTTATATTTTGTTTTCAGTCCTTAACACTCTGTCTCACGCCTCACCATCAAGAGATGCAAACAGATCCGTCTTGTCCTCCGGATCGATTTCCTTCCCTTCCATGCAGGCCTTGAACTGAGAGCCGGACATTGTCTCGTGGGCAAGCAGGAACTCCGCTACTTCCAGCAGCTTATCCCCATGCTCCTTCAAAAGGCGCAGGCAATGGTCATAGGCTTTGTCCAGCAGCAGCTTTGTCTCCACATCTAAGCTTCCGGCTGTCTGCTCGGAATAAGAGCGGGTCTTTTCATAGCTTCTGCCAACAAAAATCTCCCCACCGTCGTCATAAGAGATCGTGCCGATCTTCTCGCTCATGCCGTAAAGGGCAACCATTTCTCTGGCGATTTTGGTAGCCCGGCTGATGTCATGGGAAGCTCCTGTGGAAATATCCTTGCAATACAGTGCCTCTGCCACACGACCGCCCAGCAGACCCACCAGCTCCTCATACATCTGATTCCGGGTCATATGGTTGGACTCCTCCACAGGCAGACTGATGGTCACACCCAACGCCTTGCCTCTGGGAATAATGGATATCTGATGCACAGGCTCCGCCGTCTCCAAATGATACATAGCCACGGCATGACCTGCCTCATGGATGGCAGTGATCCGAAGATCCTTTTGGAGCTGTACCCGGCTGCGTTTCTCAGTTCCCGCCATGATTTTCATCATAGCTTCCTGAATGTCATCCCCGGTAATCACAGGACGACCCGCCCGCACAGCCAGAATTGCCGCTTCATTCATCAGGTTTTCCAGATCAGCCCCGGTGAAGCCCGCAGTAGCCATAGCTACACGCCTCAAATCCACCTGACCGTCCAGCCGCTTATTCCGGCAATGGATCTTCAAAATTTCCTCACGACCCTTGGCATCGGGTCTGCCCACATAGACCTGACGGTCAAAGCGACCGGGGCGCAGGAGCGCGGGATCCAGAATATCCGCCCGGTTGGTAGCCGCCAGAACCACGATGTTTTCGTTTTTCTGGAAGCCATCCATCTCCACCAGAAGCTGATTCAGGGTCTGCTCTCTTTCGTCGTGTCCACCGCCCATGCCGGAGCCACGGCGGCGGCCCACCGCATCGATCTCGTCAATGAAGATGATGGCGGGGGCAACCTTTTTTGCCTGGTCAAACAAATCTCTGACACGGCTGGCACCTACGCCCACATACATTTCCATAAAGTCAGAAGCGGAGATGGACAAAAACGCCGCCTTGGACTCACCCGCCACGGCTCTTGCCAGAAGTGTCTTGCCCGTACCCGGAGGGCCGACCAGCAATATACCCTTGGGGATCTTGGCACCCATATCGTGGAACTTCTGCGGATTCTGCAAAAACTCTACCAGCTCCTGCAGCTCCTGCTTTTCCTCCTCCGCGCCGGCAACATCCTTGAAGGTTACATCGCCGTCTACGCCCATTTTGGTCTTTGCCTTGGTAAAGTCCGCCATTGGGTTATTGTTATTCGCCCGGTTGGTCAAAAATACCCAAACCACGATCAGCACCATGCCCGCCAGGAAATAGGGCATTGCCTTAGAGATGATACCGGGCTCGGAGTTCGGCAGCAGATCGTAGGCATCCAAAACACCGCTTTGCCGCTGCTGCAAGAACAGATCGCTTAAATCCTCCCGCAGATCATCCGTAGATATGCGAACAGCATATTCGGTTTTACCCTCCAAAGGCTCCCGCAGCTCCAGATAAATCACATTATCCTGTGCCCGGAAAGACTTCACCTTCTCCTCCTGAAACAGCGCGACAACCTCCGAATAGGACAGATCGCTATACCGAACGGAATCGATCACGCCCACCAGAAGATAAAATATCAGTGCCAACACTCCAAGATATATAAAAAAACCAATGCCGCTTCTACGCTTCAAAAATCCGCATCTCCTTTTGCTCTATCGTTTCAGGCATACGCCTCCGGCTTCAAAATACCCACATAGGGAAGGTTTCGATACTCCTCGTTGAAGTCCAGACCAAAACCTACCACAAATTCATTGGGAATGGTGAAGCCAACATAATCCACAGGCACGGCTACCTTCCGTCGTTCAGGCTTATCCATCAGGGTACAGATCTTCAAAGAAGCAGGCTCCCGCTCCCTGAGCATCTGAACCACCTTGCTCAAAGTCAGTCCGGAGTCCACAATGTCCTCCAAAATGACCACATGGCGACCTCTAATATCGGTATCCAGATCTTTTTTGATGGTGATCACGCCGGTAGTGTCCGTTCCATCATAGGACGACACGCTCATAAAATCAGTCTCGCAGAAAATGGGAACCTGCCGGATCATTTCACCGAAGAACACCACAACGCCCTTCAAAATGCCAACAAAAACAGGCTTCTTATCCGCGTAGTCCCTGGTAAGCTCCTGCCCCAGCTCCCGGATCCGTGTCTTGAGTTCTTCCTCTGTGATAAGGACTCTCGCGATGGAATCATGCATAGCGTATTACCCCTTTTCTTTGTTTATTGTATCCCCGGCTTTCCGGGGAAAAATCCGAAGTGTGATGGACGGCTCACCGGGCATAGGGGCAAAAGCTCTGTCCATGCCCAGCCCAGCCACAGCCAGCACTTGATCCCCGCAAAGGATCACCGGCAAATTGTCTCTCTGCGCGGCAGGAATCCTGCGGTCGATCATAGCTTTTTTCACCGTCCGATGACCACCGGAGAGGGAAATCACATCCCCGATCTGCCTGCCACGGACGATCAGAAAATTTTCACCTATTCTATCACAAGAAACTGAAAATGTGAATGGGGTATTTTCAATTATTTTAGTTTTTTCCTGAATTTCTCCCTGAATGAGCCAGCCGGGAAGCACAGTCGTTCCGGGGATCACAAGCCTCTGGGGTTGCGGCTTTGGCATCGTCTCCCCCGCTGTCAGGATCCCGTATTGCCGTTCCAAACAAACGCCTCCCGGCAGCTCCACTCTGGCAGAGGGTCTTTCCGCTTCTGCCAGATGGCGACCGGCGGCGATATGCACCTGTTCCGGCTCCCGGACACCCAGCTCCTTCAGAAACAGTGCCATGACCCGGTTTTGCAGTGCCGGATGGAGTTTCAAAAATGCTTCGCAGTCCAATCCCCTGCCCCGGCGGGTTTCCTCCAAAGATTTCTCCGCCATAGCCGACAGGTAATCCTCGTCCTCCCGCAGTCCCGATGCCATGCGGCTGCAATTTTGAGAGAACTTAGGGTTCTCCCGGCGCAGGACGGGAGCTACCTCCTGCCGTATACGGTTTCGCAAAAAATCCTGCCCCAGATTGGAGCTGTCCGTCACAAAAGAAATCGACCACTGCTCCAAAAAAGCCTCTACTTCCTGCCTTGTATGACTCAAAAGAGGCCGAATGATCCTCCCTCTTTTTGGTGCGATACCTCCCAGCCCCCGCAGGCCGGAGCCCCGGAGCAAATGCAGGAGGATCGTCTCGCTGTTGTCATCGGCAGTGTGGGCAGTGGCGACAAAGGCATCTTTGTCAAGCTCCTCAAAAAAAGCATATCTGGCTCGTCTGGCGGCATCCTCCAGTCCCCTGCCCTGTGTCTTTACCGCTCCCCTTCCAACAGTCAAAGGGATATCCATACGGCTGCAAAAAACCCGGACAAAGGCTTCGTCTCTGTCCGACTCCTCTCCCCGCAAACCGTGGTTAAAATGGGCAGCACCGAGCCGCAAGTCCCACTTTTCCCGCAAAAGGTAGAACGCCCACAGCAAAGCCATGGAATCCGCACCCCCGGACAGGGCACAAATCACCTTTCTGCCGGGGGCAATCAAACCCTGCTTTACACAAAAGGCTTCCATTTTTGTCTCAAAAGACACGGTTTATCCCTCCTGATGCCGCCACTCCCGGTCAGCAAAGGTGGTATACTGAGGAAGCCACTGGAGCTTTACCGTACCTGTTTCGCCGTGCCGGTTTTTGGACACGATACACTCCGCTACATTCTTCTCCTCAGAATTGGCGTTATAATAATCATCACGGTACAAAAACAGCACCTCGTCCGCATCCTGCTCGATGGCACCGGACTCACGCAGGTCGGAAAGCATGGGACGCTTGTCCTGTCGGCTCTCATTGGCACGGGAGAGCTGGCTCAGACAAATCACCGGCACATTCAGTTCCTTTGCCATAATCTTCAAGGCTCTGGAAATATCAGACACCACATTGACCCGGTTGTCCGCTTGTCTGCCATAGC
This sequence comes from Faecousia sp., assembly GCA_045594185.1. GTDB lineage: Bacteria > Bacillota > Clostridia > Oscillospirales > Oscillospiraceae > Faecousia. The sequence goes on from JAZNYB010000286.1 coordinate 17,715, forward strand.
CGGAGCTGGTCATAAGCTGCAAATAGTCAATGACCACAAGCCCCAGATTTTCCACCCGTCGCAAGGCAGCTTTCATCTCCGCAACAGTAATGGAGGGATTATCATCCACCCGAATATCCGTCTGACTTAAAGATGTTGCCGCCATAGCCAGCTTGCACCACTCCTCCTGAGACAGCTTGCCTGTAGCCATTTTCTGGCTGTCCACAAAGCTCTCTCCGGACATCAAGCGCATGGCAAGCTGCTCTCTGGACATTTCCAAAGAGAAGAACGCAACGGTCATTTTATACTTCTTTGCCACATTCAGTGCAATATTCAATGCAAAGGAGGTCTTACCCATGGCAGGTCGGGCAGCAATGAGAAGAAGGTCAGACTTGTTTAAGCCATTGATCTTACGGTCTAAGTCCCGCAAGCCTGTGGACAGACCCGGAATAGCACTGTCCGACTGAGCAAGCTCTGTCAAATGATCAAAGACCTTATGAAGAACCACGCCGATATGCTGCAAGGCTTCTCCCCGGTCACCCTTTCGCAGTGCGTATATCTTCTTTTCTGCTGACTCCAGGATCTCTCCCGGTGTACCCACTCCCTCAAAAACCGTCTCGGAAATATCCGAAGCGGCAGTAGCAAGTCCCCGAAGCATCGCCTTATCCCGGACGATACCGGCATAGCGGGTGGCGTTGGCAGAGGTGGGGGTGATCTCCATGAGCTGCTTGAAGTAGCCCGCCGTATTATCGTGGCACACGCCCAGCTCCTGCATTTTGGTCAGCACCGTCACCGGGTCGATTTCCTGGGAGAAGTTGAACATGGCATAGATCGTCTCAAAGATCTCCCGGTTTTGCTGTAAATAGAAATCCTCCGGGCGCAGCATCCCGATCACCTCGGCTACGCACCGGCTGTCAATAAGCATCGAGCCCAAAACCGCCTGCTCCGCCTCCAAAGACTGGGGCATTTGTCTGGTCAGCAGCTCTGCGTTTTCTGCCATATTCTCCCTCCTTTCCCGGCTTTTTCTTTATTCCGGCTGGTTGAAATCGAACAAGTGCCGGTTTCGTTCCATGAATATCCGGAACACCGCCTGCCCGGTGGCTTCATCCCGCAAGGACACATAAGCCTCCCTGTCATCGGGCAGAACTTCGATCCGCAGTATTTTGATTTCCTTTCCATCATCCCCATCGGGAAGCAGAACGACATAATAATCATCCTTATATTCGATCATATCCAGAAGCTCAAAAACCGCCTCTGTTCCGTCCTGATTTCGCAGACGGAGGAAATTATCAAAGCCTAAAACGCCCATAGAAGCCTCCAAGGGGTAGATAATAGTGAATAGTGAATAGTGAATAGTGAATAGTGAATAGTGAATAGTGAGTAACGATTGTGTCCCTTCGGGAGGGATTGAAAATTCGGGCAGGCGCAAAGACGCAACCGGTCAGAACACAGCCCGTCGCTGTTAGTTCTTTTCCTGAATCTTAACGGTCAGTTCTCCTGTGATCTCGTAGCCCAGCTTGCACTTGACGGTGTAAGTGCCAACGGTCTTGATGGGCTCATCTATGACGATCTTTCTCTTATCCAAAGTGATCCCCTGCTCTTTCAGGGCATCCGCGATTTCCTGACTGGTAACGGAACCAAACAGCCGCCCCGCGCCGCCGCCCTTGCAGAATACGGTCAGGGTCATTTCCTTCATCTTTTTGGACAGAGCCATGGCTTCTGCCCGCTCTCTGGTCTGCCGCTCCTGAACAGCTTTGTCTGTCATACGCATGGTATTGATGGCATCGGGTGTCGCTTCCATCGCCATCTTCCGGGGGAGCATATAGTTTCTGGCATAGCCGTCGGAAACCTCCAGCATCTGCCCTTTCTTGCCCTTGCCCTTTACATCCTGCAACAAAATAACCTTCATATTTTCACAACTCCTTTGTTAAGTTTCGTAATATTTATTGATGGATTCCACCAGCCGCTCCAAAACGGTCTTTACATCACAATCCGGCACCTGCGCCCCCGCAGTGGCTGCGTTGCCGCCGCCACCCAAGGGTTCCAAAATCATCTGCACATTCACTTCTCCAATAGATCTGGCGGAAATGATGACCTTCCCATCCTGAGGGTACAGCACAAAAGAACTGAGGACACCCTGGATGCTCAACAATTCGTCCGCAGCCTGCGCCGCAATGGGTCTGGTGGTGGCAGTATTGAGGGCAGCAATGGCGATCTCCTCCCGATACAGCCGGGCAGCCTTCAAAATCTGATACCTTGCCACGGTGGACTGGAAGTCGTTTTGCAGCAGCTTTTTCACTTCCACCGTATCCGCACCCAGCCGCCGCAGAAGTGCAGCCGCCTCAAAGGTTCTCTCCCCGGTTCGCACATTAAAGCTCTTTGTGTCCAGAACGATTCCCGCAAGCAGCGCTTCCGCTTCCACCGGCAAAATGTCGCCACTGTCCACAGCATACTGCAGCAGCTCCGTCACCAGCTCCGAAGCGGAGGAAGCATAAGGCTCGTGGAAATTGACCACCACAGGTTCGATATAATCCGCGGCTCTGCGGTGATGATCCACCACGCAGACCTTGGGGATGGATTCCAGCAGGGGCAGGCACTCCACCTGATCCGGGCGATTGGTATCCACGATCACCAAAAGGCTCTTGGGATCAGCCAACAAAAGCGCGTCCTGACCGGAGATGAAGCAGTCGCTGTACTCCGGAACAGACCGAACCCTTTGAATCAGAGTTCCTGCCACATTTTTCTCCATATCCACCACAATATAGGGCTTTTTCCCCTTTTTTCTGCACAAACAGCAGATACCGACCGCCGCGCCGATGGCATCCAAATCGGCGTTTTTATGTCCCATAACGAACACATGGCTGCTCTGAGCAACCAGCTCCGACAGGGAATTGGCAGTCACCCGGGAGCGAACCTTGGAGCGATGATCCGTTTCCTTGGTACGCCCGCCATAGAAGGTGAAGTTATATCTGTCCTTGATAACCGCCTGATCGCCGCCTCTGGACAGTGCCATTTCAATACTCAGAGCGGCAAATTTATACCCTTCCTCAAAGGTTGCGGCTTCCTTTCCCAATCCCATGGAAATGGTAGCGGTAACACCGTTGGGGCTGACTACCTGCCGGATCTCCTCCAGAAGACGGAATTTGCCGTCGATGGCTTTTTTCAAATCTCTGGCTTCAAAAATCAGCAGGAAGCGGCTGCGCTCCAGTCGGCGCAAAAGACCGTGGTAGCTCTCCGTACAGCGGTTGATCGTCTCATTCAGCTCCGCATTCAGGCTGGAAATCGCACTTTCCGTAAGATTTTTCGTCAGTTCCTCGTAGTTATCCACCAAAATAATGGCAACCACCGGACGGGAGCGGATATATTCATCCCGCACATGGTAAAGCTCTGTCAGATCCGACAGATAGATCGCTCCCAACAGATCACCGCTTCCCTCTTTTTCGTGAAAAGCGGAACCATAAACCCGATAACGCCGCTCCCGGAGAAGCACATCATAAGGACATTCCGTCTTGCCCCCCGCCAGCCAGTCCGTGGTAAAATTAGGCATGATCTTGCTCAGCTTTTGTTCAAAAAGGCTTTCCTTCATCCCTGTGGCTTCCGCAAACTGCTGGTTCGACCAAATAACAGAGCCGTCCACCAAACGGATCAACGCCATGGGCATAGGCATTTCACCCTTTACCGCTGTGTCAAGACTGTTGGCAGCAGACTGGATGTAGGCAGCCAGTTCTTTTCTCTGCCGCACCCGGCGAAGCTGGTACAAAGCAAACAGCAGTGCCGTGGAAGCCGCACCAACGATTGCCAGAATCATCTGATCCAAAAGGAATGCCGCCCCGGAAAAAATCAGAAGCACCAGAAAGTACAGGCCCATGGAAGGATCCAAAAGCTGCCCCATTTTTTTGTTCATACCGCAACGCCTCCCATCAATTTATCCCCAAGAAGATAGTAATTCAATTTATTATACCAGAACCCCCTGCAAGTTTCAACAACAAGATTGCTTCAATTGAGAAATAACCGGGAATTATTTGGCAACAACATATCAGTATATGCAAAACAGACCCCCCGGATATCCGGAGGGTCTCGGTGTTTAATTAGCGGTTATACCTATTCCAGATCATCAGGCAAGACCGGAGAAGGTTACGACTCTGCTGGTCATGGAGAGAGTGCGGGAGATCTGAGAGCCGCCGGAGTAGGAGGTCACTTCGGAATACAGACCGTTGACCTGAGTGCCGGAGATGGTCGCGCCGAAGGTCAGGTAGTAGGAAGATCCCTGTACCAGACCGGGGCAGGAGATGACCGCGCCCTCGTAGCTGCGAACCTCGGAGCCCAGAACGGGGTCAGCGGCGGGGTTATAGGCAAGAACCACGGTGCCGTCAGTCTTTCTCAGCAGGATGGACTGGCTGGTATTCTTCTGAGAGGAGAACTTCAGGTTCATGGTAGCCTGCTTGGAGCTGGTGGATGCCTTGTCCATGGCAGAGCCCAGAGCGATCACGATGCCGCCGTTGACGAAGGAACCCAGGTCAGCATCCAGACCGCCGTCAGCACCGGGTCTTGCGTTGGCGATCACGGTGCCGCCGTTGATGACCAGATAGCCGTTGGAGTCAACGCCGTCACCCTCCGCGCCCAGGCCGGCGATGAGATGCAGCACGCCGCCATTGATGGTGGTAACGGAAACGCCGTCCTCATTGGTGTTAATGGCATCGTCCTGAGAGAAGATGTTGATGTTGCCGGAGTTGATGGTCAGGTGCAGCTCGGTGTCCAGACCCTCGTTGCCTGCGGTCAGGTTCAGAGTGCCGTTGCCGGAAACATTCATGGACATATAGGAGTAGATCGCGCCGTCCTGCTTCCACAGCTTCTTCATATCAGCGGTGTCCTTGTAGATCTTTGCTACATAGGAGCCGTTGATGTTATTGGTGGTGCCGTCCTCCAGAATCAGGTTAGAGCCGGCTGCGGTGGTGTCGATGGTGGACTTGGCAGTGGTGGTGGACCAGTTACCGTCGCACTCGTAGACATTCAGGAACAAAATCGCGGGAGCTACCTCACAGGTCAGATCCACATTGTCCAGAATCAGGGTAACAACTGCGGTAGGATCGGAGTAAGCGTCATCGCCCAGGTCAACACGGATCTGTGCCTTGGACATGGTGCCGGTGACACGGTAAGTGCCGGGCTCGGTAATGTTGATTACGGTGTGAGCAGCAGCCTCAGCAGCGGTGTGCATATCGGCAGAAGTGCCTTCGCCGTAGGTGTTACCGCTGGCATAGGTGGTGCGGTTCTCGTAGTAGATGATGTCGTTGGTGGTGGTGATGGTCTTTTCCAGACCGGAAACGGAGATGCCGCTGTCAGCCAGAGTGATCAGAGTTTCCGTATAAACCACAGGGGGCTCAGTGGGAGCTTCGGTGGGCTTCTCGGTGGGTTCCTCGGTAGGCTCCTCAGTGGGCTCCTCGGTAGGCTCCTCAGTGGGCTCGGTTTCGGAAACGATCATCTTGCCGTCAGTGCCAAAGGTGTAGTTGCCTTCGGGAAGCAGACCGTTGGTGATGGAGACATAATACTCACCGATTGCGGCATAACCGCCGGAACGGATGTAGTAGTAGTCACCGTCAACCTGCACCAGACCAGCACCAAAGCCGATCTCGCCGTCTACATAGTAGTAGTACTTGCCGTCTTCCAGATAGATGCCGTTCTTGGAGGTGTCATTCAGGATCATCTTGCCGTCATCAGCGAAGATATAGAAGCCTTCCTCGGTGATGCCGTTGGTGTTGGTGACCCAGTAAGAGCCGATTGCGGCGTAACCACCGGAACGGATGTAGTAATAGCTGCCGTCCACAAATACCAGACCAGCGGCGTACTGGATCTCGCCGTCGATGTAGTAGTAGTACAGACCGTTCTCCAGAATGATGCCGTTCTTGGCACTGGTGTCAATGATCATCTTGCCGTCAGAGCCGAATGTGTACATACCCTCATCCATCAGACCATTGGTGATGCTGACCCAGTATTCGCCGGTAGCGGCATAACCGCCGGAGCGGATGTAGTAATAGCTGCCATCCACATAGACCAGACCTGCGCCGAAGCCGATCTCGCCATCTACATAGTAGTAATACTTGCCGTCTTCCAGATAGATGCCGTTTTTGGAGGTGTCATTCAGGATCATCTTGCCGTCATCAGCGAAGATGTAGAAGCCTTCCTCGGTGATGCCGTTGGTGTTGGTACACCAGTAAGAGCCGATAGCGGCGTAACCACCGGAACGGATGTAGTAATAGCTGCCGTCCACAAATACCAGACCTGCGGCATACTGGATCTCGCCGTTTACATAGTAGTAATACAGACCATCCTCCAGATAAATGCCGTTCTTGAGACTGGGATCGGTAACCACAGGCTCGGTGGGATCGGGCTCG
>JAZNYB010000287.1:0-15057 GCA_045594185.1 Faecousia sp.
AACATACTGCCAGTCGCGAATGGTGCGCTCCATGGGGATGTTCTTGCAGTAAGGCAGGTTCTAAGAAATACCGCCGCCCTCATAGCTGGTAAAACCGCCGGCATAGGTGATCTCGGTGAGCAGGCGGGCATCGGGTGTGCCGTGACGAACCTGAACAGGGATGTTCACGCTCTCAATGACTTGACGGCAGCCCTGAACGCCATGGTTGACTGCGGGGAAGCCGTTGAGCATAGCCCTGCCCAGACGGATGGATTCGGAAATGCCGTTTTCCGCTTCAGCATAGCGGTTCTGACGGGTGTAGCTGTCGATGGTGGTGGGCAGCAGGTCTGCCTCACCGTTGTCCTGTAAGTACCGCAGGAGCTTGATATGCTCCTCAATGACAGGAACGCCGGCTCTGGGCTGAATCAGGGTAGTGCCCTTCTTCTTGGCTTCAGACAGCTTCTTGCCGAAGATCCGCTTGGCAGGCATTGCTTTGTGGTAAGCAACAGCCTCTTCCAGATCTACAGCCTGACCGGTGGGCCACTGGGCGAGGACTTCCGCCCGCTGTGCCATAAATTCGGCTTCAGGAATTCTCTTGTTCTGAATATCCATGGTATTCAAGCTCCTTTTTCATAATACGAAGGGCCACCTGAGGGTAGTGGGACGAAAGCAGTCCCATGGCGGCCAGTATATAAGTTCGATCGACCCAAACTCCCGCCGCTTTGGGGCGCAGGGATTCCGGGTGCCGGGGGGAATACAAAGCATGGGCGGCAATTTGCGCCGTCTTTTTTGTGTGGATCAGGCTGCCGCCGGTGACGACGATCTGCTTGACCCCGGTGAGGTTCTTTCCCGACTGGACAAAGGTCTGACCCATAAGGGTATAGGTTTCTTCTATGGTTCCGGCGTGGCGGCGCACCGCTTCTTCCACGGCGAAGCTGGCAAGGGCATGATCCAGCCGCTCCAACTCATCGTCCCCGTTGGGAACCATGTCTGTTTGGACTTTCAGCATATCCACCAGCTCTTCCGTCCGCCGGGGGGTCAGCTCTGCCAGCTTTGCCACCTGAGCAAGTCCAGCCGCTTCCACGATGCCGCCGATGCTGTAGCGCATACCGATGTCGCCCTCTACCGTCCGCTTGGAATAAGGCTCAGGCAGACCCTTGTATACGGTGTTCATATGCTCCGGCATACCGTCGGCAATGGAATATACATCCGTGGTCGCGCCGCCCACATCCACGGCGATCAGCTCTCCGATGCCCCTTTCTCCCTCACAGCCATCCGCTAAAAGCTCCATGGCTTGCAAAACAGCAGAGGGGGTGGGCATCATAATGTCGGACAGCAGCTCCGCGGCCTTGGACAGACCCTTTGCCTGAATGATGCGGTTCAGGAAAATTTCACGGATCTTCTGCTGGGTGGGCTCGATCTGTAAGGTGCCAAACTTTGGCATCACATTGGGGCAGATGTAGCTCTCCCACCCTTCCAGAATCCTCTGGCACTGCTTCACGGCAGTGCGGTTTCCGGCGATGATCACCGGGAAAGTGGGTGGAAGGGTCGCAAGCATTTTCGCGTTATGGAGGATACATTCCGTATTGCCTCCATCCGTGCCGCCAACCAGCAGGAAGATATCCGGCTTGGATGCCACAATATCCTCCAAATCGTCTTCCGTAAGCTGGAAGGCGTAAACCCCAACCACCTTTGCGCCCGCCCCCAGAGATGCCAGCTTTGCCGCTTCTCCGGTGAGCTCCGGCACAAGTCCGCTGGTGACCATTCTCAATCCTCCGGCGGCGGAGGAGCAGGCATAAGTCTCCGCAAAGTCCAGCTTTCCGGTCTTTTCCTCTAGAATTGCCAGCCCCTTGCGCAGTCCGTCGTTGATATCGGTTTCGATGGTGGTGTAGGAGGCTGCTGTGCCCAAAACGCGGGCGGCATCCACATCCACAGCGGTCAGCTTGGTATATGTACTTCCAAAGTCAATGAGAAGGACAGGCTTCAAGCTCACTCACCATCCATGTGCAGAAGCTCCCGCAGAGCTTCAATGGCGGCTTCGGGGGGAGTTCCGGGAGGGAAGGCACGATCAAAGCCCATAGCCTTGAACCGCTGTTCCACATCCTCAAACTTCTGCTTGCCAATAACGATATTGCCGCCCACGATCAGGGGGATGCCCTTCAGACCGGCTTCGTCGCACTTTTCACGCATACCCCGGCAGTCCAGCTCACCCTGACCGTACAGGGAGGAAACTACGATAGCATCAGCACCCGACTCGATGGCGGCGGCGATGTATTCTTCCTGAGAAACCATAACGCCCAGATTGACGACCTCAAAGCCCGCCTCTGTAAAGGCATGGTAGAGGATCTTGTTGCCCACGGCATGAACATCGGCACCGATAACGCCGATGACCAGGACTTTTTTCTCCCGTTTCTCCATGTTAACACCTCTGAAAATGTTGTATAGTATGGCGCAATACAAGTATTGTACCAACCTATATAGTATAATGCGCCTCCTCTTTTGTCAAGGAAGATTCTCCTTTTTTTACCGATTCCGGCAAAGATTCGCTGTAAAATGACACCCACCTGCCTTTCCCGGATCTTACCGGGTGGGAGCAGTGGAGAGAACCGACCCCCTCCCCGAAAGGGCTTGAAAAACCGCTCGATTTTAGGGTTGACAAATTTACCGCTGTTTGCTATGGTAAACAAAAAAGATTTAAGTGAGGAGCTTCTCTATGAAACTGGCTGTTATATTGCTACTGGCTCTGGGTGCCGCCTATGGACTGATCCTGAATCTCGCCAAATCCCGCTCCGCAGGGAATCCCATTCCGGAGAATGTGGCAGATGTTTACGATCCGGAAACTTATGAAAAATGGCGGCGTTACAGCGGAGAAAATTGCCGGTTAAGTGCCGTTTCTCAGATTGTTTCCTTTTTTGTCACTCTGGTGCTGCTTTGCTTCAACGCCCACGCAGCCGTTGCTTCTCTGTTTGGTGGGGGAGCTTTTCTGCAGATTCTTGCAGTGGTCTTGCTGGAAACTGTAGTCAACACTCTGGTAACCGCAGGCTTTCATTATTATGACACCATGGTGATCGAGGAAAAGTATGGATTCAACCGATCCACCAAAAAGACCTTCTTTACCGACCAGCTCCGCAACTTCCTTTTGAGCCTTCTGCTGAGCGTGCTTGTGGCGCAGGTCATTGCCTTTTCTCATCAGGAAGCCCCGGGCATGGGGCTGATCCTGTTGGTTGCCCTGTGCCTGCTGGCGATCTCTCTGGTGGCATCCTTCCTGTATCCGCTGTTCAGCCGGCTGGGCAATAAATTTGTACCTCTGGAGGATGGAGAGCTGAAGGATCGACTGATGGAGCTGATGCACCGCCACGGATACCGGGTAAAAGCCATAGAGGTCATGGATGCCTCCCGCCGCACCACCAAGCTCAACGCCTATTTTACAGGGTTCGGCAGGATGAAAACCATCGTTCTGTATGACAATCTGGTGAACACCATGTCCACAGATGAAATTTGCGCCGTATTCGCCCACGAGATGGGGCATGGGCTGCACCGGGATGTTCTCAAAATGCAGATGATCAATTTTGGAAATCTGCTGCTGACAGGCGTTGTCGTCTGGCTGACGGTGCAAGACCCCCGGCTGCATGAAGCCTTTGGTTTTGATGGGCTGAATTACGGCTTCTCTTATGTGCTGACCGGCATTGGGTTGGGCTTGACACAGCCTTTGTCCGGCTTGGTTCTGAACGCCTACAGCCGCCGGGCAGAATACCGGGCAGACAGGCAGGCTGTGGCTGAGGGCTACGGCAAGGCTATGGTTTCTGCCCTGAAAACTCTGGCAAGAGAGAATTTCGCTCATTTAGCACCCTCCCGGATCAATGTTGTGCTGGAATACAGCCACCCTCCCCTGAACCGCCGCATCGAAGAAGTGGAGCGGGCAAACAGCTATACACACCGTTAAGAGAGCACACGGCAGACTGCGGAATTTTCGTGGTCTGCCACCTTTTCGCCCTTACCTGCCATAAAGGGCGTTGAGATTTCAAATTTTGGTTTGTGGGGCAGTTTTGGATGCGCCAATGCCTCCGCCGCCGTCTATCACAGCCTGTTCGATAAATCAGAATCTCTCTCCCGGTGTAAGAATATGGCTTAAAAATAAAAAAACCGGGAAACTTTCAAGCTTTTTCCCTTGACAAGCAGACGATTATGGTGTATACTGAGCGAGCTGTCAAGGTATGAGCTTTGACACAAGGAGGCATCTGATGAAGCTGGATGGACTGGAGCTTGCCCTGCTTTTTGATTATTACGGGGAACTGCTGACAGAAAAGCAGCAGATTTGCTTTGATCTATACTATAATCAGGATCTTTCTCTTGGAGAGATCGCTCAGGAGACAGGTGTCAGCCGTCAGGGTGTTCACGATTCCCTGAGCCGTGCGGAAGCCTCTTTAAGAACCATGGAAGAAAAGACCGGCGCAGCCGCGAGAGACTTGCGCTGCCGCCGAGCCGCCGAGCGCATCCGTCTCGCTGCCGAAGCCTTGAGCCGGTGGCAGGATCAGGAGCTTCAGGAAATCGCCCGGGAGCTTCTGGATGCTGTGGACACCATGAAGGAGTAAGCTATGGCATTTGAAGGCTTAACAGAAAAGCTGTCCGCCACCTTTAAGCGGCTCAGAGGCAAGGGTCGCCTGAAGGAAGCCGATGTAAAGGAAGCGATGCGGGATATCCGCATGGCTCTTTTGGAGGCGGATGTCAGCTATAAGGTCGTAAAGGATTTCACCAAAACCGTAACGGAGCGGTGCGTTGGTGTGGATGTTCTGGAGTCTTTGACCCCGGCGCAGATGATCGTTAAGATCGTCAACGAGGAGCTGGTAAAGCTCATGGGTACGGAGACAAGGCATATTACCATCAACCCAAACGGTCCCACCGTGATCATGCTGGTGGGTCTGCAGGGTGCGGGCAAGACCACCAACGGCTCCAAGCTGGCAGGTCTGATGAAGCGGCAGGGGAAGAACCCTCTGCTGGTCGCCTGCGATATTTACCGCCCCGCCGCCATCCGCCAGTTAGAGGTGTGCGGCGAAAAGCTGGGAATCCCTGTGTTCCAAATGGGGCAAACAAACCCTGTGGACATTGCCCGCGCCGCCATTCAGCACGCCATTCGCCACGGCAACGACATGGTATTTCTGGATACCGCAGGTCGTCTCCATGTAGACGAGGCTCTCATGGAAGAACTGAAGGCAGTCAAGGCAGCGGTAAAGCCTCAGGAGATCATGCTGGTAGTCGATGCCATGACCGGTCAGGACGCGGTGAACGCAGCCCAGAGCTTTAACGAATGGCTGGACATTGATTCTGTGATGCTCACCAAGCTGGACGGCGATGCCAGAGGCGGTGCAGCTCTGTCTGTCCGCGCGGTAACCGGAAAGCCCATTAAATTCTCCGGCATTGGAGAAAAGCTGGAGGACATCGAGCCCTTCCATCCCGACCGTATGGCTTCCCGGATCTTGGGTATGGGCGATGTGCTGACTCTCATCGAAAAAGCGGAAAAGGCAATAGATGCCAAGAAAGCCGCCGAGCTGGAGGAAAAGCTGAAGTCCAACCGCTTCACTCTGGCTGATTTCTATGACCAATTGGTTCAGCTCAAGTCCATGGGCTCTATGCAGGATATTCTCGCCCAGCTTCCCGGCGGCGCGGGAATGAAAAATGTGCAGGTGGATGAAAAGGCCATGAGCCGCACCGAAGCCATCATCCTGTCCATGACCCCCGGGGAAAGAGAAAACCCATCCATCATCAACTCCAGCCGGAAACAGCGCATCGCCAAGGGCGCGGGCGTTCGGGTGCAGGATGTGAATGGGCTTTTGAGCCAGTTTGAAACCATGCGCAAGCTCATCAAGCAGTTTTCCGGACCCGGCGGCGGAAAGAAAATGAAACGCCGTATGCGGGGCTTCCCCGGCTTCTGATCGCACAGCTTTTACAGCTTTACGATATATCAAAACCAAGAGAAAAAAGAACGAAATTTGGAGGTTAAACCCATGGTTAAAATCAGATTGAGAAGAATGGGCGCCAAGAAGGCTCCTTACTACCGCATTGTTGTCGCTGATGCCCGCTCCCCCCGTGACGGCCGCTGCATCGAGGAAATCGGCACCTACAACCCCCTGACCAACCCCGCCACCGTGACTGTGGATGTGGAAAAGGCGCAGACCTGGATCAAGAACGGCGCTCAGCCCACCGATACCGTTCGCGGCCTGCTGAAGAAGGCTGGCGTACTGTAAGCATCCTGTAAGGAGTGTTCGCCATGAAGGAACTTTTGCTGTATATGGCAAAAAACCTGGTCGATGATCCCGAAGCTGTCAGCGTAACGGAAACCCAGGGCGAGGACGGCACTCTCTTGGAGCTGCGAGTCGCCCCCGAGGATATGGGTAAGGTCATCGGTCGCCAAGGCCGTATCGCCAAGGAGATCCGTGCCATTGTGAAGGCTGTTGCCCAGCGCAATGGTGAGCGTGTGACTGTGGATATTGTGGATTAAAGGCAAAGTCAAATGCAAAACCCTGCTGCGTGAGCGGCGGGGTTTTCTTTTATGCCGATCTTTTTGTATTCAAATAAGCGATACAGTTTTTTGGAGAAGCTGCCCGCATACAGCTTTTCAAAAACGAGCCTTTCAAATCCTTTTAATTCGTCTATGTATTTTTGAGGTATCAGTGTATGCTCTTTTAGAAAAGCAAGTTCCTCGCTTCCATAAGCCTGGGGGTCGTCTATACCATAAACCTGGGTTACCCCTACATCATTTACAGGGTTTCTTCGCTTTGACATCTTGGCGGCAAAAGAAGTATAAGCGTCCACCAAAAGCACCAGGTTTTCAAAACGCGCGCACAGGCGATCTGCCAAATTCCCCATTTCATCCACAGTCAAGTACATACTTACGCCTTCCATTACAACAATGGCAGCTTCCGTTTCCGGAACAACAGACAACCAATGGCAATCTCTGACATCTCCCGCGAGCATTTTGTAATGATCGGATTCGGCGTAGTATCGTTTTCTTTCTTCAATCACTTCCGGGAAATCCACATCATACCACTTATGGTTTTCTGTTCCGACTCTTGTGACGCGGCTGTCCATTCCGCAACCCATATGAATGACCACCGCATCCGGCGCAGCAGCCATTTGCCGCTTTAACCATTCATCAAAAACGGCTGAGCGAACTCCCATATAGTATGCAAGCCATTTGGATTTGGATTTTCCTTTAAGCGTAAAACCTTCCGCTTTCCAAATTTCTTCGGCTTTTTTATCGTCAAGAAACAATCCCTTCTTGCTCACATAGGACTTACCGTATAAAGGTATGTATAGTGTTTTGTTTATGCTGTTCATGTGTTCACCTGCCAATTCAAGTTGATCTGACGGTATGATTTTAGCAAATCTTAGGGTGAATTGCAATGCCACGAAAATGACAGCTTTGCAGAGCCGCGTCAAATCGGCTTTTCGGAAAAATATAAAACCCAGAAACCGTTGTGGCTTCTGGGTTTTTGAAGGCTCGTAAAGATAACAGATTATCTCTTGGAGAACTGAGGCGCGCGGCGGGCTGCTTTCAGACCGTACTTCTTACATCGGCTCACCACGAAGCCTTTATTTACAAGAGTTTTCAGCAATTATCATCTGAATGAACCTCAAAATGAACCTCAAACCGGGTCGTTTTGGAAGGCCAGATTAACCTTGGAGATAAGATCTTTTGGCTGATTATAGGTGAGGTGGGCATAAATATCCAGAGTGATTCTGGCGTGTTCGTGCCCGGCAAGGGCTTGAACCGTTTTGACATCGACACCGGCGAGCAGCAGATTGGTGATGTAGGTGTGCCGGAGCTGGTGCGGGGTCACATGGAAATCTATGCTGTAGATCACATTGCCATTGTGGGCAGCTTTTTCTCCCAGAACCGGGGACACTGTATGCTTGACCTTTTCTCCCTTAGAATAGCGGTAATAGTGCCGTTCTTCCACAGTCCGGGTAGTGATATACTTCCAGAGCCGCTGCCACTGCGTGCCGGACAGAGGGTTTCCCTCACTGTTTGCTATAATATAATCGGATTTCGATGTTGATTTGATCTCTCTCAGACATTGCACCAGTTGAGGTGGGATCGGGACCGTTCTTCGGGAAGCTTTCGTCTTCAGATCCTCTGTGACCACCGGGCGGTTGTTCTCAATGTGCCATGCTCGCCGGACGGTAATGTGCGGCGCATCGCCATCCAAAAACACACAATCCCATTGCAGTCCCAGTGCTTCCTCCCGGCGCAGACCGGCATACAGGCAGATCATAACAAAGGGATACGGCGGCAGACCTCGGATGGCATCCAGCAGAACCTTGACCTGTTCGCCGGTGAGAGCCGTTTTCTCTTTGGCAGCCTTGCCGCCCCTGGGGTTCAGATCCTCACAGGGGGAGCGGTCGATGATGCTGCTTTTATATGCCGATAGAAAAATCGCCTTATAGAGCATTTGGACACAGCGGTAAATGGAAGCGGATTTTTCAGCAGCCTTGGTGATTGCAAGGTTCACATCGTCCGGGGTGATGTCTGCCATGTAACGGTCTCCCAGAGGGGCGATGATATAGTTCTTCACCTTGGAGGTATAATCGGCAAGGGTGGTTGTGCGGATGTGCGCCGCCTGCATGGTGAGCCACTTTTCCGCGTACTCCCGAACCGTGGGATTATCCCGCCGGAATGTAGCTTCCTCGATCTGCCGCTGGGCTTCTTTGATCTTCCGGGTCAGCTCGTCGGGATCATGGGCATAGAGAGCTACATACTTGCCGTCGCTGTCCTTGATTCGCTTTCGGTACTGGTTCCGGCTCGGTACCCATTCATAGGTTGGCTTCTTCGGACGGGCCATAAAAACCTCCTTCCCGGAGCTTGCGCTGTATTGTTTCTACATGGCCTCCTGTGTTTGCGGCACAGGGGGTCTTTTTTATTTGCTTGCGGAGATTACACCAAGAAACGCCCGTTCTTATCCCGGAAACCACCGCACAGGATAACGATCAGGTCAATAAACCAGCCGAGACCAAACATACCGGCGGTAAACAGCCACAGAATGCCGGTACCGACTTTGCCCGCATAAAATCTGTGGAAGCCGAAACAGCCCAGTAACAGGCAGAGAAAGAATGCCACCCACTTGCTTTTGGCGGGAGGGGCATAGCCAGCATTGGGGTTGTAGCCACCCCTAAAGGCATTGGGATTTTGCTGATAGTATTGGGACTGCTCCGGTTGGGTTCTGACGCCGCAGTTATCACAGGCAACCGCATTGTCGCGCAGAGGGTGTCCACAATTCTTGCAATACATATCGTTTTCCTCCTTCTGTTTTTCTCCCAGCTCACACCGGGCTTTGTTCACGAATAGCTATGGACTGCCGGAATTGCTCTGCCGGGGGGATGTCCACAAACTCCACAGTCTTGTCATAATTCTCCCGCACGACACACTTAATGTCCTCCAGAGATACCCGGAAGAACTCCCGGCGGGTGTTGACCATATTCAGCTTTTTATCCGCAAAGGCATGATGCAGAGCGGCTTCCAGAGCGGGTGCATCCTCGGAGAAAATCAGGGCGTGTACATCGAAATCAAAGGGGACAGAAGCATCGCCCAGCTCGTCCACCCGATCCATAGGCTCCAGACGGCGGGTCATACCGATCTTATACACACCTTCCCCAAAGGCTCCTACATTGGAGATGATGTACACATATCCTGCCTTCTGGTTGGCGGCACGGTAGTCGATCTGCTCTCTGGCCTTATCCAAATCCCCCAGTACACCTTCCATCTCTGCTTTCTTTTCCTCCAGTGCGGCTCTTTCTTCAGGGGAAGCATCTGCAAGCTGCTGGTTGATTTTGGCGAGAGCATTGGCGTAGTGCTTCCGTTCCTTTTCCAGCTTTTTCCGGGCTTCCTCGATCTCCTTTTCCAGCTTTGCCCGCTCCCGCTCCTCCGCACGGAGTGCTTTCAGGGCATCTTTTTCCTTCTGCTTTTCGATTTGGTATTCATAGGCGAGGTACAGCTCTTGAATTTTCAGATCCCGGTATGCCCCGGTTATGGCTACGCCGCAGATAGAACCCAATTTGGAAATTGCGGAAAAAGAGGTTTGGATCCGTTTTTCGCCGGCTTCTATATTGTTAAACTTTATATGCTCAACAACATCATCGCACTCGCAATTAAAAGCACGCAAGAGCAGCTTCTGCATATCCTGGACCATCTTTGCGCCCTTGCGCCGATCTCCGTCCACTGTCCAGTTTGCGGAACCCAGGGTAGCGGTACCCGCTTTAATGTGCTCCTTCTGCTTTGCGCGAACTGCCGCAAGAGCTTCCTTGTAGCCGGTAGCGTTTGCGAAGCTGTACCGGGGTGTGTAGAACCCAAAGGACTGCATAAGTCTTTCTTCATTGGTTTCAACCAGTTCCCCTCTCGCTTCCGCAATCTGCTTTTGGAGGGAAGCAAGCTCAGATCTCGCCTGTTCACACTGTGTCTTGGCGGTACGCAGAGATTCCTGTTGCTTTGAGATAAGCTCTCTTAATTGCAGGTGATCCTGCATTTCCGGAGTCAGCATGGATTCCAGTTGTGCGATCCTTGCCCTGAGCCGGTCATTTTCTTTTGCTTTGAACAGATCTCCAATGCCCATGGTATACCTTCTTTCTGTTATTATGTTTTCCTCGCTGCGGCGGGGCTTTATTTATGCGTTGTTGGGAAGGCAATCAGCTTCCTCCCCTGCCAAAGATGCATATTCATGGTCGATCACATTGCGGACAGCAGCCTTACCCCGCTCATCCAAACAGCGATATTTCTCCATAATGGCGTAACCCTCAGCATCCACAGATCCACCTCGGAAAATATCTAAAGGATTTTCGCATTTGTAAATAAGACAAAGGGCAACGAAGGTGTTAGCATTTGGCATACTAACGCCGCTTTCGTACCCATACAGGGTCTTCTCGGATATTTCAATACCGTAGCCCTTTAACATATCTGCAACATCTTTGGCAACCAAGCCTGATGCAGTTCTTAACTGTTTGAGTACGGAAGATATATTTATGAAATTAACCATCTGTGTATCACCTCTTATTTGTAATGCTAACATTTGTTTTTGCTCCTGTCAATAAGAATCTTAGCAAATAAGAAAAAATATTTACAAAACCTATTGACATTCTTAGTTGCTGGGATTATACTAACACCAGTTCTTAGTTTCTAAGACTTGGAGGTGATTTTGTGGCGGTAACTAAGAAGCTGGCGGCATACATAAATTCCATCGGCGTAAACTTGGCAGAATTGGCACGGAAGACCAACATTCCCTATCAATCGCTTTACCGCAGTCTGGGTGCAGCAGATCCCCAGAGGGAATTGCGCGCTAATGAGCTTGTAAGCATTTGTATGGTGTTGGGTGTCAACCCCATGGACTTCTCCTAACCGGAGAGAAAGGAAGGTGAAAAATGGCAAACCTATTTGTCCCCCATGAGTTAAAGACCATCGAGGTTGACACCGAGAAAAAGATATTCCGCATCAATGGCGAGGACTTCGGTAAGGGCTGTACCGGCTTTCGGATCACCTGTCATGAATACAACGGCTTCGATATCCGGGTAGAAGTGGACACGACGGTGCATTTTGCTTCATACCGTTGCAGCAAGTGTACCGGGAATATGTCGTGGAAAACCAACGATCTCCATTTTAGCGCAAGAGATGATTTGTAAACAATAGAAGGAAAGGAGCGAATGAACATGGCAACATTACTAACCCGCAAAGAAGCGGCCGCCAAGCTGGGCATCACGGTGGCAACACTGGATGTGGAGCGGGCAAGCGGACACCTGGCATATATCCAGCGAAAGCCGGGTGGCAAGGTGTGGATCACCGAGGCGGCAATCGAGGACTATCTGGCAAGAGCTACCCACCCTGTCCGTCCCGCAATCAGAACCACCAGGGACACCTACAGAAAACGCCGGGCATGACCGCCCTGCTGGGTATCCCCACAAAATTTTTACAAAGGAGTATAACCCATGAATGAAACACATACCCCCGCCTGTGTCACAGAAGCCCGGTTGCGGCGTGTGATCGCAGAACAGGAAGCCCGGATCGACGAACTGAAAGCCGAAATCCGGGAGTTGGAAAGGAAGCTGAACCGGCAATGGATCCCGGTTGGTGCAAAACCGCTGGAACCGTTCAAGCGGGTGATCGTCTGCCGGGAAGGGCTGGACGAACCCATTGTGGAGCAAGGTCAGCTTGATGTAAACGGCTGGTGGAAGGTATACGGCACCCGGACGAAGCAGGTCACCCACTGGATGCCCATGCCGGAGCCGCCGAAGGAGGGTTAACAACATGAGTGAACTAAATTTGGACACTTTTGGCGAGATCATGGATCGCTTTTTGCGTGACAACGAGATCGATATGCTATTAACGCTCCCGAAAGGGACTCAGGATGTGACCGTAGAGGACAATGTTGGCTTTGGGGCTGTGGTGCAGTTTTACATTCTGCTCAATGCAATCAACCCGATTGCTACCGCCATGTGTAAGCAAATGGGGATCGACAGGAAGTCAGATGATTGGGCTGAGGTAGTGGACGAACTGTTGAACCTAGTCAAAACGGAGTTGTTGGATGAGGACTGACCATGCCTAAACACATCGACTTTACCACCCAGCCACCCGCAGTCCGTCTTGCCGCTCACTGCATCGGCTTAGATCACAAGCGGCCGTCCATCCGGCACGGCAAACGCTTTTACAAACCGTACCGCAATTACTATATCTCCCACCCTATGGCCGCCTACAATAATGTTTGGCATGAATATTTGATCCCCAATGGTTATGCGATTACTTCATCCATAACTGCCGCGGATAGACTTAAGGGATGCCACTGTAACTACCGCTATAAAATGACCCGCAAAGGGCTTGACTGGCTGGGAGAACAACTGGGAATCACCATTTATGACGAGGAGGACTAACCATGTACAACTTTGACCAAGCCTGGGAAGCTCACATTTCCCAAGCCCTGGACCGCAACCGCAACCGTGCCGTTGCGGTCAACACCATGGAACTGGCGGCGCAAGCCTATCAGACTGCCGCTCAAAGAAAGTATGACCGCATCCGGGCAAAGCGGCAGCAGCGGCGCAAATTCCGCAGGCACCTCTGCATCGGTGCTGTAGCCGGGATCGCGAACCTTTTAACCGGGATCTTTCTTGTGACCGCGGGGCTGCTTCCCACCAAAATGCTGGTGCTGCCGGTGCTGTTTCTGTGCTGGCTGTTCCGGTTGGCAACCATCCGGAGGTAGGCTATGCGCCCCGGAAGAAAAGAAAAAGCCACCCCCGGAGTAGCAGTCCGGGAGGCGGCAACGGCAATAAAACCAAGAACATCATACCAGAAACGAAGGAGAATTGCAAGATGCGCAAGATAAATTTTCCTGTGCTTCGTTGTCTTAGCCCTGCCGATGTCCCGGATTGGGGTCCATATGAGCTGGTAGACCCACAGCAAAGACCCTTTCATATATGCCCGCAGTGCGGCGGCGAAGCCTATGATCCGGATGAAGAATTGTGTTATGAATGCAGAGAAGCGAGCCGCATCCTATGACTACACCGAAGAATTGGAGGAATGGCATTGAATCCAGCTGATTATATCCGGCGTGAAGCCGATGAAATTGCCAGCCGTACAGGTCGCTACATACCACCGTACAGGCTTGCCAACCTGATGAAAACTGCCCAGCGCATCCTCGACCTTGTTACCCGGTCAGATGTGGCTATGACCTATGATGAAGTCCAACTTGTACTCGGCATTGTCCAGGGCGCGGTTGGAAAGGCGATCGGAAAGGAGAACGATTAAATATGATGACAAAAGATAACCTTCGCCAGCTTACCGGCGACGAAAGGCTCGGCCAGATGCGGGAATCCGAATATCTGGGAGCCGAAGATATTGACGATGGCGTTGAGCCGATTTTAACCATTGCAGGGCTCTGGAACGGCACAGTTACCTTACAGAGAGGTAAGGAAAACAAGGATGTACTGTCCTTTGCAGAGGAGCGTGTACCCGGAATCCGCACGGTACGCCCCTTGATCATCAACGCAACCAACCGTAAGACCCTGAGAAAGATTTACGGCGATGTGAGAGCTTCCACGCTGATCGGTAAACAGATCCAGCTCTATATCGACCACAATGTCCGGGACCCTCAGGATGGTGGAAAGACTGACGGCATTCGGATCCGCAATTACAAACCCAGAGCGCAGCAGGCAGCTCCTGTGCCGCCTTGCACGGACTGTAAGGGCGAGATCATTGCGGCTACGGGAAAGGATGCCCGCTGGGTGGCTGCCTACACCACGAAAAGATACCAAGTTCCCCTGTGTGCCGCCTGCGCTCAAAAACGCAAGGAAGCCGCAGAAACCGCCCCTAAGACCGAAGCCCCCGAGGAGGGTGATTCCCTGTGAGCGCACCGAACCTGCCAAAGGTCACATCTAAAAATTATTATGACCCCCACATTCAAATGGCATATATGGGAGCTTCCCAGTACAAGGCATTTCAGAAATGCGAAGCCGCAACCCTCGCTACCCTGCGTGGTCAGTGGGTCGAGAAAAAGACCACTGCGCTTTTGGTCGGTGGCTATGTGGATGCCTATTTTTCCGGGGAGCTGGAGCAGTTCAAGGAAGAAAACCCGGAAATATTCAGCTCCCGTTACCCTTTCGGTCTGAAATCTGAATACAAAACGGCAGATTCCATCATTGAGCGGATGAAACAGGACAGGCTCTATATGATGCTGATGTCCGGGCGTAAGCAGGTGATCCGCACCGGATTTATTGCGGGAGTTCCCTTCAAGATCAAAATTGACTGTCTGTTAAACGCCACCCAGTGCCGCCGGATCGTGGAGCTGTTCCCGGATACGGCGGCCGCACTGGGAATGTGTGACGGCGCTATCGTGGATCAGAAGCTCATGGCGAGTTTTGACAGCGTATGGTCCCCGGAGGATCACGCAAGGTTAGCATTTATCGAATATTGGGGCTACGATATTCAGGGTGCGATCTATCAGGAGATCGAGGGGAATATGCTGCCATTCATTATCAACGCCGGCACCAAGGAAGAAAACCCCAATTTGGGTGCTTTTTACATAAACGATACTGACTTGGCAGCAAAGC
>JAZNYB010000288.1:0-2617 GCA_045594185.1 Faecousia sp.
GGATGTGATGCGGTTTTTCAAAACCATGACCACCAATGATTATATCCGGGGTGTAAAAGATGGCACATTAACGCCTTTTGACGGCAAACTGTGGCAGAAATCCTATTATGATCATGTCATTCGCAATCAGCAGGATTACAACGAGATTTGGCAGTATATTGAAAATAATCCTACCAAATGGATCATGATGCACGAAAGACCGTAGGGAACGACACACAGGTCGTTCCCTACATTTATGCCCTGTAGGGAATGGCCTGTGTGCCATTCCGATTTTACGCTGCAGCGTCCAGCATGTTTTCAATAAAGATGCCATATCCGGTGGTAGGGTCGTTAACAAGGACATGAGTAACGGCGCCGATGAGTTTGCCGTCCTGGATGATGGGACTACCCCTCATTCCCTGCACGATGCCCCCGGTTTTTTCCAACAGCTCCGGATCGGTCACATGGATCAGCATATTTCGCCCCTCTGCCCTCTCATTGGGATAAATTCTGGTAATTTCCACATCATACTCCTGAACGCTGCCCCCCGCCAAATTGGAGAGGATCACCGCTTTCCCGGTATGAATTTCCGCTGCTTCCCCTACGGGCAGTGGCGTTCCAGCCCAGCCGGAGGGAGCGTTGCCAAAAACACCGCAGCCGGTATTTTTCTCCAGAGAGCCCAGAACATTGTCCCTTTGAAACGCCCCTCTAAGCTGCCCCGGTGTGCCCACCTTACCTTTTTCGATTTGAATAACCTCCGCTTTCAGGGCTGAGCCTTCCTCCAGAGGGATCAGTTCTCCTGCCCCATTGCTGACACCGTGTCCCAGCGCACCGAAATCGCCGCTGACAGGGTCATAATAGGTCACAGTGCCAATTCCCGTGATCCCCTCCCGGACATAGATCCCCAGCCGTTTTGAGCCGTTCCGCTCTGCCGGTTTCAGGGTCAGACTTTTTTCTTTGCCCCCACGCAAAACCGTAATTACCAATTCCTTTTGGGAACGCTCCACCAGATCCCGCAGTTCTTTCGCAGTGGTCACCGGCTGTCCGTTCACCTTTATGATCGTATCTCCCACACGCAAACCGGCAGACCGGGCAGTCTCCCCCAATTCCCGGTCAAAATCCGCAACGGTCAGCCCCCGGGCATCCAGCTCCAGCCCCACGGTCTGCCCCACCGGGATCAAAACCTCCGCGCCCCAGACAGACCCTGTGAGCAATGATACCAACAGGATAACCAAACCGACCCGAATCCCCATTTTTTCCATTATCTTCACCCTTTCTTCGCGCCCTTGCGCATTACTTAATATGTCGAAACCCGGCGTTTTCAGTCCAAAAATGCCTTAGAAAATCCAGACAGCATTTCCTCCTTTCCTGCCCGGATGTGCCGTAATACGGTGACTGCCGCCGCTTTCCCGGAAAAAACAGGCTTTTTTGAAAAAATTTGCACTTTCTTTTGACTTAGCAGACATTGCTTGTTATAATAAGATGTTAATTTACGACCGCAGGAGGGAACTTGTCATGCGTATGAGAAAAAAGCCCAATCTGATCCCCCGGATGGAGCGTTGCCGGGAATGCTGGATTCAGGAGCCGGAAGCCATGAAAGGCACTTGGCGCGCCCTTGCTCCTCAATGCACGGAGCTTTGGGTAGAAGTGGGCTGCGGAAAAGGCAGATCCACGGTGGAGACTCCCGCCGCCAACCCCCAAATGCTTCTGATTGCCGTGGAGCGGTGCGCCGATGCCATGGTGGTCGCCATGGAGAAAGCAATGGCAATGGGTCTTAAAAATGTGTTTTTTGTAGATATGGATGCCGCCCGCATGGAGGAGTGCTTCACCTCCGGGGAGCTGGACGGTCTGTTCCTGAACTTCTCCGATCCCTGGCCCAGAAAGAAAAACGCCAAACGCCGCCTGACCCATCGGGGCTTCCTTGCCCATTACAGTCAGGTCGTGCGGGAGGGTGGACAGATCCACTTCAAAACCGATAACCGTCCTCTTTTCGAGTTTTCTCTGGAGGAGTTTGAGGCGGTGGGCTTCCCCACGGACAAGGTCACATGGAATCTCCACGAAAACGGCCCTGTGGGAATTATGACGGATTATGAAGAAAAATTTTACAAGGAAGGCAAGCCTATCCACCGCTGCGAGGTAACCTTGCATCCCATTGTTTTGCCCTCCAAGTATGATTCCCCGAAAGATGGGGAAAACTCTCCTGCAAGCAGTGACGAGAATTGACCCATTTCGTATGGGAGATAAAGAAAAACCGGGAGAAACAGGAAATTTCTTTTATTTTTCCCGGAAATTCCTGAAATTTGCCCTTGTCAAAATGGAGAAATCGGGATATAGTCTCAATGTTGGTTTTTACTTCAGAATAGACGAAGAAGGAAGTGTATGGAATGACTACCCCCAAGAAGCCTGCAAAGGCAAACGAGGACAGCTTTGCAACCCTGCAATCCCTCATTGCCAAAGGTCGGAAGGATGGTATGCTGCGAGCCTCCGAGCTTCATGCCGAGCTGGAAAAGCTGGATATTTCCCCGGAGAAGATCGAGGAGATCTATGAAAAATTTGATACTCTGGGTATCCAGATTGTTGGCAATGATCTGGAGCTGGACATGGAAGATACCCTGCCTCCTCTGGACGATGATCTGGT
>JAZNYB010000289.1:0-7756 GCA_045594185.1 Faecousia sp.
GTTCCTCCAAAATCTGCCACAAGGAAGATTCTTTTCCTTCTCTGGGGGACACCCCAGTATTGAGCATCAAGGCATCTCCACGCCAGGGAGAATGTATCTCCCAATACGATTCCCCCAGCAGATTCCCAGCGTCCTCGGAAAGGTCGAGGAACATATAGGTCATCGAACTTAATTCGGACGATCTCTTCGAGAACGATTCGGAAATCCTCGCCTTTCGGCTCCCCGCTGGAGAATGCGCCGGGGACGTTTTCCCAACACAGAAATCTGGGGCGAACAAAGATACCTGATCGTCCTCGAAGTATATCAGCGTTTCTCATCTCCTTTGTAATACGGGTTTGTTCCATAAACAGGCCGGACCGTGCGCCAGCTAACCCGGCACGGGCTCCAGCCACGGATAAGTCCTGACACGGACTGCCCCCGCAGATCATGTCTACGGGAGGCAGTTCCGCTCCGTTGAGTTTTGTAATGTCCCCCACATGGATCATGTCTGGGAACCGCTCTTTCGTTACCTCTATGGGGAAGGGTTCGATCTCACTTGCCCAGAGAGGTTTGACCCCGCAATGTATTGCTGCCAGAGGAAAGCCGCCGATGCCGTCAAAGAGACTGCCAAGAGTGATCTCCCGGCTCATACGAAGATCCTTATGGTGGCTTCAAACCTCTCCGCAAAGTAGCGGTTTCCTTTGCGGAGCTGAACACGGTCGATGACACCGCTGTCTCTCAGCTTGATAAGGTATTGGATGGCAAGGTAGTATTTTCGGTTGCGGTCAAATTCTTCTTGTGAGATCATCTGCGAGTTGCCCCCTTCGAGTAAGTTTTTAGCCTTGAAGTTACCACACAATTCTGTTGATAAATCAGAAGATGTGTGGTATACTGGTGGCGGTGGTGATAGATATGTTGATTGAAACAGTGATCCAGAAAGAGGCGCAACGCAATTTCCAGATGATTCGGCAGTACGAGGATCTGATCGCGCAATTGCCAAAAGGCTCCCTCATTTGCCGGAAGAAAGAATACTACTATTTGAAGTACCGGCAGGACGGAAAGGTCTGTGACGAATACATTGGAAAAGACCCGGAAACGGTGGCGCGCGTCCGGGAACAGTTGGAACTTCGGAAGCATTATCTGGATATGCTGTCTGCGTTAAAGCAGGAGCAGAAGAAAATCCAAAAGTTATTGGAGGGAATTACATGATTTTGTATCATGGCAGCACAGACTTGGTTGACCAGCCGGAGATCCGGCAGAGTGATGTCTACCTGGATTTTGGAACAGGGTTCTATACAACCACTTCTTATGAGCAGGCAGAACGCTGGGCCAGGATCAAGATGCGAAGAAGAAATATTGCAGTAGGATATGTGTCTGTTTATGAATTTGATCTGGATGCTGCCCAGAAAGATTGTGTGGTCAAGCAGTTTTCCAATGCCGATTATGAGTGGTTGATGTTTGTGATCAACAACCGTAAAGGCACCCCCACAGGTGAGCCTGCCGACCTTCACATTGGTCCGGTGGCTGATGATAATGTTTACCAGTCCATCCGGTTGTTTGAGACTGGCGCGTATGATGCTGAATACACTGTGAAACGGCTGAAAACAGAAGTGCTGCACGACCAGTGGACATTTCACACCCAGAAGATCCTTTCCTACTGCAAGTTTGTAGAGGCAAAGGAGATCAGAGGAGGGACAAAATGAGCACGGAACAATTTACCGCCATGATGCCGTATATCAGTGCGGATCTCGTGAAGATGATCGTTGAGAAGCAGGGCATCTCTGAGGAGGAAGCCATTGGCAAGCTCTATATGTCGGAGCTGTATGCCGCCCTGGAAAAAGAAGAAACCAAGGTGTGGCAATACAGCACTCCCATGCTGTATGCACTGCTGGAGCAGGAAGAACAAACCGGAATGATTCGGTTCCCGGATGTATAGGAGGTGCCTAAATGAGCAAAGAAGCATCCTTTACCGTATTCTGCATGGAGAACTATAAGGCGCACCGTAACCTGAGTGGAAAAGAAGTTATGCAGGTATTCTCTGCTTATGGTGTGTTCGATTATATTCGCGAGTTTTATGATGTGCTTCATACGACTGGACACCAGTATATCAACCATGACATTGATATTTATCTTCGGTCCAGAGGTGTGGCACTTAACTGACACCCCAAATGAAGAAACAACATTGACAAGACACTCCCGGCAGTTCGCCGGGAGCATTTTCTGTCGTTAGCCTGTGCCGTTCCCATAGGACGCAGCTTTTACGGAGTCAATGAACGATGCGACATCAGAGATGGAAGATACCAGCGGGTACTTGCCCAGTGTTTTCATCACACGGCTGCGGTAGGCACCATTCTGAGCGGCTCTGGCATCCAGAATGGCGAGAATGCCGGTATCCGTTTCATTGCGGATGAGACGACCTGCACCCTGACGGAGCTTTATGATCATCTGGGGAACCGCATATTTCTCAACAAACTCCTTGGTACTGCCGCAACTGCTCTTTTTGAACTCCATAGTCTGAGAACGCAGAGGGAAAGGCAGACGGACGATGATCACAGAGGATAGAATATCTCCAGCGCAGTCAACACCCTCCCACATGGAACCAGAAGCAAAGAGAACACCGTTTCCGCTGTTCTTGAACTGGGTGATGGCTGTCTTATTACTGCGGCTCATCTTGATGAGGGGGTACTCCTTCAGCTCGTCCTTGACCAGATCAAAGACTGCATTCAGTGCCTTGTAGGAGGTAAAGAGAACGGCGGTATGTCCGTGGGTCGCCTTGACCAGCTTGACCACTTCTCTTGCCACAGCGGGGATGTACGCAGGATCTTTCATATCCGGGATAGGGGTATCTTCTGAGATATACAGCCGGGTGTGGCTATGATAGTCGAAGGGAGATTCGCAGGAGAACTCAGATACACTGTACTTGTCCAGGCATCCGGTGATTCCTAGCTCGTCTTTGAAGTAAGAAAAGCCTGTATCGTCCATCATAGTGCCGGAGGTAAGAGCAAAGTGGGTGTTGAAAGTAGTCCAGAGCGCACTTCTCAGGGAAGCTTTCAGCTCGGTGGGCATACAGCAGAGGGTTTTGGTGCCGGTGGACTTGTCGTTGCTGATCCATACAATGTTATCATTTCTCTCCCTACTGTCCTTGCCATTCTTGGCGGTTTTCGTATCCTTATCTTCTTCGCTTTCTTCTGGAAGCAGAAAAGCGGAGAGTTTTTCTGTCAGGGGTGCAGCGGTATTGGCATTGGAGACACCTTTGGGGGCAGACCATTTCCCAATCCTGTCAAGTAAGTCAATCAGTTTTTTAATGGTGGTGTTCATAAGCTCGGTGATTTCAACCCTCACCTGACACACATCCTCGCAGGACTTGAACTTGTATCGGGAGAGCATTGCTATGAGCTTACGGTTGAGCCGTTCCGCTTCCTTTAGAAGCCGGAAGTATTCCCCACGGCGTTTGAAGTCTGCACCACCATTGTATTTGACCGAGTTGATGTAATCTTCTACTTCAGAGAAGTCGAGGGAAACGGTGAATACATCGGTTGCGGCATCGGTCAGCTTGTGGGCTTCGTCGATAATGCAGAAGTTGCAGGGAAGCAGACCACGCTTGGATGTTGGCTCGGTTCTGAACTTCTGGGCGGTCAAGAACAGGTTGTGATTGGTAATCTGGAAATCGAAAGAGTAGGGTTTGGATGCGCTTTCCAGAAACCGGGCATATTCGCAGTGGTCACTGCAGGGGCAGTTATGGCAGGAGCCTTTAACACAGATCCGTGCTTTGATGTAGGGGTTCAGAGGGATGGGGTCAAGATCCAGAGTACCATGCATTAAATCCAGAGACTTCACCCGGTGGATGGTTTCGCTGTACTTGACCGGGAACAGAGAAATGGAGTCCATGTATTCACGGTACCGCCGGGGACAGAAGTAGTGTTCTTTGCCCTTTCGCAGTACGGCCGTCAGGGGAGTGCCGATAAGACCAAAGTCCATAAGCATTTTAGACAGTGCCGGAATTTCTTTCTCCATAATGGATTTCTGCAGCTCAATGCTGGATGTGGTGATGGTTACCGGATAGCCCATGAAGCTGTAAGACTTATCGAAGAGCTTGGCGAGGAAGCCAGCGACCAGGTAAGCCATAGTTTTGCCTGTACCAACTTCCGCTTCGCAGAGCGTGACTTTCCGGTAGTTCAGACCGTGGAAGATAGAAAGAGCCATTTCGTACTGCTGCTCCCGGAAGGAGTACAAACTTCTGGGAGCATTTGGGACATTTCAGGATGATCCGGCTGCTCCTTTTTTGGGGTGTATTACCCTGGATTGCTATTGCCATAGCTTTTTCTCCCACGGGCTTGTCGCAAAGGCGGCCTCGTTTGCAGATTGGACATTTTACATAGTCGCATCTAATGTCGTCCGGTTCATAGATCTGTTCAATCAATAGCGCTCCAATCACTTCCTTTGCATCGAGATAGAGACAGAGAAAGTGCTGGTTATTGCTTCGTATCAGATTGTTTTGACCATGCACCTCCATCTGATAAATGTTCCTCAATTTTGGCAAATACTGAGAGTTTTCCCAAGATTATTATATCGGATGGGCAGGGAATTTTTTGTTGTTTTCTGGAGTGGTTTGCGACAAAATTTACGATTGAGCGGTGGTATAATCCTGCGGGTCACTATGTCTCTGCGGTAAAATAGAAAAACCGGGGCGAATACATGGGTAGGTGATACCCATGTGTCGCTCCGGCAGTGTGGTAGTTATTCTTTTTAAGAATTGAGATGAATTGGGCTCGAGGTTGCATACAAAAGCCCTGTGGGAATGCGTAATTATCCTTTGCTCAAAGCCCGCCACAGGAAGGTGACGATCTGGGCTCTGGTACAGGTGTCCTTGGGGCTAAAGGAAGTCGAGGAAGTGCCGCTGGTTATGCTGTAGTAATAGGCATATTCCACGGCCTCGGCATAGTAAGCATCTTCGGGAACATCAACAAAGGGCAGTTCCACCATGTCAATCTCCGGCTCCCCTGCCAGACGCCACATAAAGGTAACAATCTGGGCTCTGGTGCAGGGTTCATCAGGCGAGAAGTTGAAGCCGCCGGTACCCTGGGTGATGCCAGCCTCTACAGCCCATGCCACGGCGGTATAGAAGTAATCATCGGGCTCCACATCTGCAAAACCGGGAGAGCGCACAGGCTGGGGGCAGCCCATAAACCGCCACAGGAAAGTAACTGCCTGGGCACGGGTACAAGGAAGGCTCGGGCCGAATTTTGTCTTGGATATGCCAGAGGTAATGCCTTCCTCAACAGCCCAAATCACAGGCTTATAGAAGTAATCTCTGCCACAAATGTCCTCAAAGGGAGCCTTGTTAAAGTCCACAAAGAGCTGGGTATCGCCCAAAACCGTAAAGGTATAGTCCAGGTCGGAGGTAATGAAACGATCACCTTCGCCGCTCCAGCCATAAAATCCATAGCCATCTTCCGGGAATGCCTTAACCGTGACCACAGTACCGGTGGGATAATCCCCCGCTCCGGTGGCTGTTCCTCTGCCGCCGCCGGTGTTGACCTGAATGCTAACCTTGGAGGTGGCGGGAGCAGACTCAAAGGCGTACGACACAATCAGGCGGCCTGCGGTTGCGCCTTCCGCAGAAATATGGGCAAAGCCTTCTGTTCCCCAAAGGGAATTTACTTCCACCTGACTTGCAAAGGTGCAGCCTTCTTCCGGCTTGAGGCAGATGTAAAGCAAGTACATGGTATCGGCATCAAAGGTATCCTCTGCGGTCAACTCAGGCTGTTCCCAAGGCTTCCAGGAAATGCCGGCTGTAAAGCCTTCCTCATTCATATCCTCATCAATGCAGTAGCCGCCGCCTGAAGGAACGGTGAGATTAAAATCTACGGGCTTTCCTTCGATGGGGTAGTCCACATCACGGATTGTAACAAAATCCACTTCGCCAACATAGGGATCCACTCTAAAGAGATAAGAAACCACCAATCGGCCTTTGGTCGCGCCACTGTCCGAAACCTGATATTTGGGTTCTACCCCATAAAGCGCATTAATTTCCAGGTTTTCCGTAAAATAGCAACCCTTGTCGGCCTTCAGGCAGATACGGAGTTCATAAAGGCCAGCCTCAAAGGTATCACCCCTGGATACCGTTTCCACAGCCCAGCGTTCCCATTTCACACCGGAGCTGTAGCCCTCGGTGTTGACGGTGAAATCAATCTTATAGGGATGATTGGAGGGGACGGAGACATTAAAATCCACAGCCGCTCCAAATTCCGGTTCACGGAGGTCGGAAATAACGACCTCACAAATATCGGGGTCTGCCGCAAAAGTCTGCATGGAAAAAAGACCGCACAGCAGGCTCAGAAGCAGGAAGATACTGACGATTCGTTTCACGGTGGTCACACTCCTTTTGTTATAAGGCACTTAATATCTGCTGCAAGTCCCGGGCATCGGACGATGAGATGCCCGGGAGTCATACGATACAAGGTTTAGTTTTCCAGGAAACGGTAGATGATGGTTGCGTACTGGGCACGGGTGGTGGTTCCCTTGGACCTTAGATATGCAGCACCGTCACTGGCAACGCCCTGAATGATGCCTTCGGCAACAGCCCAGGACACAGCATCTACTGCATAGCCGCTGACACTATCCGCATCAGGGAAGCTGCTGAGATCTGCTCGGGCACTGACATCTCTGCCAATAATCTGGGCATAGCGGAACATAAAGGCCGCTGTCTGCTGACGGGTGACACTGGTGAAAGGCTCAAATCTGGTGGCAGTAATGCCATTGGCAATGCCGTTCTGGTGCGCCCAGAGAATTGCATCGGAATACCACTTTCCGGCAGGTACATCCTCAAAGGGAATATCACCGCTGACAGCGGGCGAGCCCTCTATACGGTAGAGCAGAACCACCACCATGGCACGGGTAAGCTCATCGTTGGGTGCAAATTTTGTGCTGCTCATACCCTTCATAAGTCCGGTTTCCAAGCAGTAGTGTACACCGTCGTGATACCACTTGGTAGGAATCAGGTCTTCAAACTGGGACATGGGGCAGGTCTCATCTCTGGGGCAGAGAGAGGTGTCGATGGGGCGATCCTCCTCCGGCATCACATAGCCACAGGTAGTGCAGGTAAAGGTTTCATCGAAGCTATGAGCCTCCTTAGCATGGAGGATCTCGCCGCAGCCCTCGTTGAGGCAGGAAGTCCAGTGGCCGTCCTTGTCGTACTTCCAGGCGGATTCCATATGACCCAGGACAGGCTCCGGCACATATTCCAGCACGCCACAGAGCTCGCAGCTATGATAACGGATGCCGGGAGTATCGCAGGTGGCTGCCAGGGTAACTCCCCACTGGCCCCACTGGTGGCTGCCGGTCTCCAGCTCGCCGCAGATGGTGCAGATGCGGTAGTGGCTGTCGCCATCGGCGATCCAGGTGCCATTGTGCTGGTGGTTGGGATCGTAGACCGTGACCTCGCAGGTGGCAGTGAGCACCCCGACCTTTAGGGTGATGGTGGCCTTGCCGGGAGCCTTGGCCGTCACAAGACCAAAGAGATTGACCTCTGCCACCGCAGGATCGCTACTGGTAATGCTGACTTCAGCGGTGACATTTGCATTGGAAGGATAAGTCGTTGCAGTAAGCAAATACTGACTGCCAACCGCCAGATCCAGGGTATCGGGATGCAGGGCAATGGATTCCACAGGAATCTCAGGTTCGGGCTCTACCTTCACCACATAGTAGCCGAGGTAATTGACAGAAGTAGCGGGAATGCTGTCCTTATCTGCATCCTTCAGGGCGAAGAGATAAACGG